>CAZVDJ010000203.1:0-7132 GCA_964626245.1 uncultured Gemmatimonadaceae bacterium | reverse complement strand
CGATACCGACGAGGTACACCAGAGCCACGATACCCCCCCCCAACTGAAGTCCGCGTAAGTTGCGGCCCCCCGTGAGCCGCAGGCCGAGCGCCAGGCCGTGGACGTCGCCGTGCCCGCCATCGTATGGCCGCCAGAGGGTGGCGTTGACTCCCCTGGCCCGACGCAGGCGCGAGTCCCGCCAGTTGAGTCGAACGCCGGTCCAGTCGCGGCTATCGCCGATACTCAGGCCGATGTTGTTCGCGCCGATATTCAGGGCACGGTCTCCATCCCCCCGTCGCTGGCCGTATACTGTCCCCGGCGTGGCCATAAGGAGCGCAGCGGCCATGGCGAGGATCGACGCCCGGAAGACTATCGGATGCAGTGCAGCGGACCGGGAAAGAGCGGATAAGCGGGGCGACCGTGAATTGCGCACAACGGATTTGGGCATGAGGTCGGATTCGGAGCAGGACGCCGTCTCGGACAATATCACGGGCGGCAGGGATTGGACGTCGGCCGACGCACACCACTCGCATACGAACCTCGCGCGCCCGGGGGTTTCAGGGGGCAGCCAGCGCTGGTTGGCAGGGTGGGAGTGTCGAGCGGCCGGTGCTGGTCGGCGGGGTTGGGGCGGTGAACGGTCGGGCGGTGCGAACAACGCCGAAACCTGCAGCCCCTGCACGCTGTTCACCTCAGGAAGCAAGCCGGCCCACCTGCCGGGCGCCGAACATGATGGAGGCAAGACGTGCACGCTGAAGACGCACCACTCGCGGGGCTCGGTGGATCGGCCGACGTTCCTCGGGATCGACACGAGGGATGACCGTGGCCGCACGGGTTCCGCAATGGCTCCGGCAGGCGCTGGTCTACGCGGGCGTCTGGCACCTGGCGCTCGGGCTCTCGATCGTCGTGGCGCCCGACGCCTTCTTCGACCTCTCCCGCATCCCCCGCCCCAACTACACGCAGGTCTGGCAGGGGGCGGGGGTCATGACGGCGATGATGGGAGTGGGCTACGTGATCACGGCCCGCAATCCGCTGCGGTACTGGCCCGTGATCCTCATCGGCTTCGTCCCCAAGGTGGTGGCACCGCTCGGCTTTGCGTGGGGTGTGTGGCGCGACGGGCTGCCGCTCGCCTTCGGGTCGCTGGTGATCATCCACGACCTGCTGTGGTGGATCCCCTTCGCCATGCTCCTCTGGCTGGCGGCGCGCGAGAAGGCGGCCGGTGAGTATCCCCGTTCCACCTTTCGTGGCACCGTGCGCGAGGCGATGGGGAACGCCATCACCGACAGTGGCGAGTCGCTGCTCGAACTGTCGGAGCGCACGCCGCAGCTCGTCGTCTTCCTCCGTCACGGCGGGTGCATCTTCTGCCGCGAGACGCTGGGCGACCTGCAGCGGCTGCGGGCCGCCATCGAGGCGACGGGGGTCCGGCTCGTCCTGGTGCACATGGGGATGCCTGACGAGAGCACGACGCTGGTCGAGCGCTATCACCTGCGCGGCGTGACGGCCATCTCCGATCCGCTGCGCGAGCTGTACCAGGCGTTCGACCTGCACCAGGGGTCGTTCGTGCAGCTCTTCGGGCCGCGCGCCATTGCCAGCGGGATGATGGCGACGCTCAAGGGACACGTGATGGGCTGGCTGGAAGGCGATGCATTGCAACTGCCGGGCGCGTTCGTCGTCTCGCAGGGGCGGATCCTCCGGGCCTATCGCCACGCCCACGCCGGCGACCATGTGGACTTCGTGGCACTCGCACGCGGCGAGTGCAACCTGCCGACGGCGGACGGCCGCGGGCATTCGGCGGCCTGACGCAACGCCAGCACGGCGCCGCGCACCGCCGCACATCGTCCCTCCGCTTCGCCCCCCGCACGTCGACCCGCGGACACCGCCGCCCGTGACCGCCGCTCCCGTGCGGACGCTCTGGTTTGTCCTCGGCGACCAGCTCGACCCGCGATTCCCCACGCTGCGCCGCCTCCTGGACCGGCAGCGCGACGCGGTGCTCATGGCCGAGGTGGAGGCGGAGTCGCGGCACGTCGCCAGCCACAAGCAGCGCACGGTGCTCTTCCTGTCGGCCATGCGTCACTTCGCCAGGCGACTGCGCACGCGACGGGTGCGCCTGCGATACGTGACGCTGGACGACGCGGAGAACACGCACTCGCTGGACGGCGAACTGTCGCGCGCGGTCGCCGAACTGCAGCCGGAGCGACTGGCCATCGTGCGGCCGGGCGAATGGCGCGTGCTGCAGGCCCTGCAGGGCGTGGCGGCCCGTCACGCCCTTCCGCTCGACGTGCACGAGGATCCGCACTTCCTCACCACCCCCGCGGAATTCAGCGCGTGGGCCGAAGGGCGACGGGAACTCGTGATGGAGCACTTCTACCGCATGATGCGGCGGAAGCTGGGGCTCCTGCTCGATGCCGACGGCCAGCCCGAGGGCGGTGTGTGGAACCTGGACGCCGAGAATCGCAAGCCGTTTCGCGGCTCGCGTGCGGAGCTGCCACCGCGCGTTCGCCACGAACCCGACGGCATCACGCAGGCGGTGGTGGCGCTGGTGGCGCGCCGGTTGGGCGACCTGCCCGGGGCGCTCGACCGCTTCAACTGGCCGGTGACGCGGGAGCAGGCGCTGGCGGAGCTGCGCGACTTCGTCCAGCGCCGCCTGGCGTACTTCGGCGACTACCAGGACGCCATGGTGACCGACGCGCCGTGGATGTTCCACTCGCTCCTGTCGCCTGCGATGAACCTCAAGCTCATCGACCCTCGCGAGATCGTGCAGCTGGCGATCGAGGGATGGCAGCAGGGGATGGCGCCGTTGAATGCGGTGGAGGGGTTCGTGCGGCAGGTGATCGGGTGGCGCGAGTTCATCCGCGGCGTGTACTGGCACGAGGGGCCCGCGTACGGCGCGCGCAACGCGCTGGCGCACCGCCGCACGCTTCCCACGCTGTACTGGACCGGCGACACGGAGATGCGCTGCCTGCGCGAGAGCGTGGGGGAGGTGATGCGTCACGGCTTCGGCCACCACATCCAGCGCCTCATGGTCACCGGCAACTTCGCGATGATGGCCGGCGTGAACCCGCGTGAGGTGAGCGACTGGTACCTGGGGATGTACGTGGACGCGGTCGATTGGGTCACGCTGCCCAACACGTTAGGCATGTCGCAGCACGCGGATGGAGGGGTGGTGGGAACCAAGCCCTACGCGGCCAGCGGCCGGTACATCAGCAGGATGAGCGACTACTGCCGCGGCTGCCGCTTCGACCCGGGCCTTCGCACCGGAGACGCGGCGTGCCCGTTCACCACCTTCTACTGGGACTTCCTCATTCGTCACCGGGCGGCCTTTGCGGCGAATCGTCGCATGGCGCTCCCGCTCAAGCACGTGGCGGCCATGTCGGAAGACGAACGCCGGGCCATCGCCGCCCACGCCGACGCGGTGCGCGAGCGGCTCGGGATGGGGGTGCAATAGCCCTGCGCCGGGGCACGTGCCGCGTTGCGACGACGGAGCGGCGCCGGTAGCCTTCGGCGACCCGCACACCTTCCGAGTTCAATGCGCGAGCGCCCCCGCTATCTCGTGGTAGACGACGAGCCCCAGATACGGCGCGCCGTCCGCCACCTGCTGGAGGGGCTCGAGCCTGCCCATGATGCCTCCGTGACGGGCGACACGCCGGCGGTGCTCGAGGCAGCGTCGGCGCGAGAGGCGCTCACGATCGCCGCCGCCGAGCAGCCGGCACTGGTGGTGCTCGACCTCGGACTTCCCGACATGGACGGCACGAGTGTCTGCCGCGAGCTGCGTCGCTGGAGCGTCGCGCCCATCCTCGTGCTCACCGCACGGCACGATGATGCGTCAACGGTGGCAGCGCTGGATGCCGGCGCCGACGACTACGTGACCAAGCCCTTCTCGCCGCCGGCACTTCAGGCACGCGTGCGCGCCCTGCTCCGGCGCGCCACTCGGCAGGCGGGGGGCGACGCAGGACGGGTGGTGGTCGAGGCCGGGGCGCTGCGCATCGACCTGGCGTCCCGCGTCGTGACGCGGCGAGGCGAGCGCGTGCACCTGACCCCCACCGAATTCGCGCTGCTGGCCACGCTCGCCGGCAACGCCGGTCGGGTGATGACGCACTCGCAGCTCTTCGCCGCCGTGTGGCAGGGACGTGTCTATGGCGACGCCCAGGCACACCTCCGCGTGCACGTCGCCCACCTGCGGCGCAAGCTCGAGGACGACCCGGTGCGACCGCGCCACCTGCAAACGGAGCTTGGGGTGGGATACCGCTTCGTGATCGACGGATGAAGGTCGCCCGCACGTGGCTCTGGACGGGAGCGTTGGTGCTGACGGTCGCGCTGCTCCTCCCGTTCCGCGAACGGCTGGACAAGGCGCACGTGACGCTGGCCCTGCTGCTGGTGGTGCTGTCGGCGGCGGCCGAGGGGGGACGTCGTGCGGGATTGGTCACGGCGCTGCTCGCCTTCCTCGCGTTCGATTGGTTCTTCCTTCCCCCGTTCTCCACCTTCGTCATCGCCGACCCGCTGGACTGGTTCGTCCTGTTCGCCTTCCTGGGTACGAGCGTGATCGCGTCACACCTGTTCCACCGCGTGCAGCGCGAGGCGGCGGCCGCGCGGGAGCGCACGGACGACGTCACGACGCTCGCCACGCTCGGCGCGCAGGCGATGGCGGCCCCGCGCGCACAGGGCGCCTTGCACGTGGTGGCCGAAACGACGCGCGCCGCGCTGTCGGTCGCCAGCTGCCGCGTGCACGTGCTGGCCGAACGGGCCGAACGCGCGAGCGGCGCCGCGGCCGCTGGCGCGGGAAGCGGCGCCGGTGACTCGCCGCCGGCCCCGATCCAGACGGTTGCAGCCGCCGAGCCGGGCGACGCCGCCGACCTCCCGTCACCGCTGGAACCGGTGCGGCTCGTGCTGGACCGAACGACCCCCGTGGCCGTGCTGGCCGACGGCGTGGTTCGCGTCGTCACCGACGGCGAGCGAACGCTGGTGCCGGCGCTCGCGGGGACGGACGTGCGGCGACTCCTGCTGCCGCTGCGCCGCGGAGCGGACGCGATCGGCGTGCTGGACCTCCAGGGCCGCGCACCGATCCACCTGGACGAGGCGCGCCAGCGGCTCCTGCTCGCGCTGGCCTACTACGCCGCCCTTGGCGCCGAGCGCACGCGACTGGAGCGTGCCGCCGAGCACCTGGAGGTACTGCGCGAGGCCGACCAGATGCGCAACGCGGTCCTGGCCTCGGTCTCGCACGACCTGCGCACGCCGCTCACGACCATCAAGGTGCTGGCGCACGAACTGGGGTCGCTGGGAGACGAGCGGTCGGAAGTGATCGAGCAGGAGGCGGACCGGCTCAACCGCTTCGTGGGCGACATGCTGGACCTGTCGCGGCTGGCCAGCGGGCGCGTCGCGTTGCAGGTGACGGTAACCCCGGTGGAAGAGCTCATCACCGGCGCCCTGCAGCAGGTGGAGGGGAGCTTCGGTGCGCGCCGCATCGACGTGACGCTGCCGCGTGGCGACGCGCTCCCGTTGGCGCGCTTCGACCTCACGCACTCGGTGCGCATCCTGGTGAACCTGCTGGAGAACGCGCGCAAGTACGCGCCAGGCGATGCCCCGGTCGAGTTGCGCGTGGAGCCGGAGGGATCGATGCAGGCGATCCACGTCGCCGATCGCGGCCCCGGCATTCCACCCGAAGAGGCGGGCCGGATCTTCGAACCGCTGTACCGCCCCGCGTCGGCCCGCGTGGATCAGGGGAGCGTGGGACTCGGGTTGTCCATCGCACGCGGCCTGGCGGAAGCGCAGGGTGGTTCGCTCACCTGCGCACCGCGTGCCGGTGGAGGGAGTGACTTCGTCCTGCGCCTCCCCGCGGCCACGCTCGACGACACCGAAGTCCGGTAATCCCCCGCGCCGGCTCCATCGGCCGCGCCCCCGAGCACGACGGGTCGCCGTTCGTCTTCATGCGACCTTAACGCGGTCGCCGCGGGGGTTTGTGCGCCCTTCACGCCCGGACGGGCAAGCTGTCCGGCGTACGGCGTGCGCGGCCGGCATCCCTGCCGGCCCCGCTCCCGCCGGTGACCTCGTGGAGGGAACGTGCTCGACCTGCTGTACCTCATCGCGATCGCCGCCTTCTTCTCGCTGATGCTCGGGTATGTGCGTGGCTGCGCCCTGCTCGGGCGCTCGGCGAGAGAGCCTGACGAGGGCTCCCGCGCATGACGCCGGAATCGCTGCTCGCCCTGCTGGTCGCCATCGCGATCCTGTGCTACCTGCTGTACACGCTGCTCAAGCCGGAGCGGTTCTGATGACCGCCAACGGCTGGTTGCAGATCGCCTTCTTCTCGGCGGCCGTGCTGTTCGTGGCCAGGCCGCTGGGACTCTACCTCGTGCGCGTGTACGACGGGTCGGCGCGCTGGCTGGCCCCGGTGGAACGCGCCATCTACCGCGTGGCGGGGATCGACCCCGACGAGGACCAGCACTGGACTCGCTACGCTGCGGCCATGCTCCTCTTCAGCGCCGCGTCGCTGCTGCTCACCTACCTGGGGTTGCGCCTGCAGGCGATCCTCCCGCTCAACCCGCAGGCGCTGGCCGCCGTGCCGGCGCGCCAGGCGTTCGAGACGTCGGCGTCATTCACGACCAACACCAACTGGCAGTCGTACGCGGGCGAGTCGACCACCTCGTACTTGTCGCAGATGATGCAGTTGGCCTTCCACAACTTCGTCTCGGCGGCAGCGGGAATGGCGGTGGCGGTGGCCTTCGTGCGCGGCATCGCGCGGCGAAGCGCCGGCAGGCTGGGAAACTTCTGGACCGACGTGGTGCGCGGCACGCTCTACGTCCTCCTGCCGCTTTCGCTGGTGCTGGCCCTCTTCTTCGTGCAGCAAGGGGCCATCCAGAACTTCAGGCCGTACGTCGAGCTGACGACGCTCGAGGGCGGTTCGCAGGTGCTGGCCATGGGGCCGGTGGCCAGCCAGGAGGCCATCAAGCAGCTCGGGACCAACGGGGGCGGGTTCTTCAACGCCAACTCGGCCCACCCGTTCGAGAACCCCACACCGTGGTCCAACTTCTGGCAGATGTTCGCGATCTTCGCGATTCCCTCGGCCATGACCTACATGCTGGGGCGGATGGTGAAGAACCAGCGCCACGGATGGGCCATCTGGTCGGCGATGTTCGTCCTGTTTGCGGTCGGCGTGGGCGTGGCC
>CAZVDJ010000202.1:0-7147 GCA_964626245.1 uncultured Gemmatimonadaceae bacterium | reverse complement strand
ACCCGCCGGTCAGCTGCAAGGTGCTCATCACTCCTCCGGCCGGCGCCCGCGCGCATGCCGCAGGCGATCACCACGCTCGCTCCACTCGCGCGATTCGTGAATCGCGCGCGGCCCGCGGAATCCGCGGTCGCCCCCCCGTTCTCCCCCCCGTTCTCCCCCCCGATCACTCCCGCGTTCCCCCGCGCGTTCCCCTCCGCGCTCCGCGCCACGATCGCGGAATCCGCCACGCGGCCCGCGGTCCCCGCGCTCGAAGCGGTCGCTGCGCTCGCCCCGGAACCCACCGGGCCGGCCAGCTCCCCCGGGGCCGCCGAAGCCGCGCGGCCCCCGCGCGCCACGGTCGCCACGATCCCCGCGCTCGCCGCGATCCGGACGGTCGCCACGCGCGCTCCCTCCGCGAAAGCCGCCGCGATCGCCGGGACGGCCGCGGTCGAAGCCACGATCGCCCCCGCGATCACCGCCACGATCACCGCCACGATCACCGCCACGATCACCGCCGCGATCTCCCCCGCGATCGAAGCCGCGAGCGAATCCGCGACCCGGTCCACGCCCCGCGCCGCGCGCGGGGCCACGTCCTTCGCGCTCTCCCCATCCACCGCGCTCCCGGTGCTCATCGCGTCCGTCGCGCTCGGTGGGGCCGCGGTCCTCGCGTGCCATGACCGTGCGCCCGCGAATGGTGCGCCCGGTCAGGCGTTCAATGACCTGTGGCGCCGCCTCGCTCGCGACTTCGACGATGGTGAACGAGTCGCGCGTCTCGATCGTCCCGATCTGGTCGGCGGTAAGCCCCGCCTCCCCGGTGATGGCGCCCACGAAGTCGCCCTTTCGTGCCCCGTCACGCTCGCCGACGTTGATGAAGAGGCGGGCATAGCGCGTTCCGGCGGGCGCCACCCGCTCGGACGGCGGTGTGACGGCGGGTGGTTCGGCCGCACGCGGCGCCGGCTTGCCGCTGGCGGCCTTCGCCGCCGCCTGGGTGCGGCCGCGCTCCACGTCCGCCAGGCGCAAGGCTGCGGCAGCCACCTCCACCGGGTCGTGCTCGCCCAGCAACGGCTCGAGCGTGAGCACCTCGCGATGCAGCGTGCGCGAGCGCAGGATGGCACGCAGCTCGTCGCGCAGCGATTCCTCGGCAGCACGCGCCGTGGCCGGCGCCGCCGACATCTCGAGCGGCGAGCAGCGAGGACCGGCCACTCGCAGGAAGGCGGCGAGCTCCTCCGGCGCCACCAGCACCACCGCCAGCTGCGGCGTGGCATCGAGCAGCGGCTGCAACGCCGCGGCCGTCGACGGAGCCCCGAAGGCGACCACGAGCGGCTCGTGCGCGTCGAGTTCGCCCGTGCGCAGGCGCACGAGCGCGTCATCGGCGCCGTGGCCGATGGCGGCCAGCGCACGCGTCGCCGCGGGCACCGAGACGGCGTCGGCCAGCACGGTGGCGCGCGGCGGGTCAAAGCGGTCGAGCAGGCGGCGCAGCGCCGCGGCGCGGTCGCCGCGATTGGTGACAAGGTATCGCAGCGGCCCCGCGCCCTCGGCCACCGGATCGTGGGTGATGCGGCGCGCCCGCCGCATGTGTGCCTCCAGGAAGTCCTGCAGCGCCTCGTTCACCTCCTCGGCGACGGCCAGGCGCTCCGCCTCCTTTGGCACTTCGCTCATGAGCGTGCTCAGCGCGTCGCTGGCGCCTTCGAGCAGCAGCGGGGCATCGATCAGGACGAGGGACTGCACGGCGTCGAGCTTGAGCGACGAGCCTCGCACCAGCGAGAGTGCGTCGACGGGCGTCGCCGCGATTGCCCGCGCGCCCGACGACACCAGCCGCGCCCCGCGCGAGGGCGCGGTCACCGGGACCAGCAGCGTCCCGTCACGCTCCGCGGCGGCATTCACCAGCCGCGCGACCCATGCCGCCGTCTCGGCGCTGGGGGTGAGCACCAGCACCTGCACGCCATCCGCATCTCCCATGGCCCGCTGTACCTGCGGACCGACCCCTCCCGCCACGCGGGGATCTCCCGGCGATAACACGTGCACCACGTGCTGGCTCCTGGCCACGCCGCTCTCGTCCTGCTTCACAATGCCTCGCTTGTCAAAAAGGGCGCACGCCCGGCGTGCGCTCATGGAGTCGCGCACGATGTCCGTGCGCGCATGGAATCGCGCACGCCCAGCGTGCGCCCTGCGGTTCGCGCACGTCGCCCGTGCGCACCTGTCGCAGCACCCGCCCGGCGAGCGCTCGCGAAGAACCTGCGTGAGCGAGTAAGATAGGGGGTCCGCCCCCCACATCACACCTCGGTTCCCGGCCGGCCTCACCCGTCGGCCGCGCTCACGCCTGCCCGCCACGCGCCATGACCCTGGCCTACTCGCCGTCGTCGAACATCGCCCTCCTGCGGGAGTCGGCCACCATCGCCGTGTCGCAGCGGGCCAAGGCGCTCCGGGCCGAGGGGCGCACGATCATCGACCTGGGGGCAGGCGAGCCCGATTTCGATACCCCGGCCTTCATCCGCGATGCGGCCAAGGCGGCACTCGATGCGGGACACACCCACTACACCCCCACGGAGGGGATCCTCCCGCTGCGCGCGGTGATCGCCGAGCGCGCCCGCGAGGCGGGTGCCCACGCGGCGGCGATCGGGCCGCAGGACGTGGTCGTCTCCAACGGCTCCAAGCAGTCGCTCTTCAACGCCTGCTTCTGCCTGTTTGGCCCCGGGGACGAGGTGCTGATTCCCACGCCGGCCTGGACATCGTACTACGAGATGGTGCAGCTGGCGCGCGCCGTCCCGGTGGCGGTGATGGGCGACCCCGCGCGCGACCTCAAGGTCACGCCCGCCCTGCTCGAGGCCGCGGCCACGCCGCGCACGCGCGGCCTGATGCTCAACTCCCCCTGCAACCCGACCGGCGCCGTGTATTCCGCGGCCGAGCTGCGCGACCTGCTGGCGCTCGCGCACGCGCGTGGCTGGTGGGTGATCAGCGACGAGATCTACCGGAGGATTGCCTACGCCGGGGCCGCGCCCGGCGCCCTCGACGTGGCGACGTCGATCGACAACCTGGTCGTGATCGACGGGGTGGCCAAGGCGTACGCGATGACGGGGTGGCGCGTGGGGTGGTCCATCGCCCCGCGCGCGCTCAGCCGGGCGATGACCGCCTTCCAGTCGCACGCGACCTTCCACACCGCGTCGGTCTCCCAGTACGCCTCGCTCTCGGCGCTCGTGCACCGTGCGCAGGCCGATGCGGCCATCGAGGCGATGGTCCGGGAGTACCAGGCCCGCCGCGACGCCGGGCTCGCCGTCCTTGCCCGGGCGCCGGGCATTCCCCTGGTTCAGCCGCAGGGCGCCTTCTACTTCTACTGCGACGTGTCGGCTGCCTTTCCCGACGCCCCCGACCCGGGATCGGCCTTCGCCGCCCGGCTCCTGGAGGAGCACGGCGTGGCGGTGGTTCCGGGGGTCGCGTTCCAGACGCCGGCGTGGGTGCGGGCGTCGTACGCGGCCCCGGAACACGACGTGGTGGAGGGCGTGGGCAAGATCGTCTCGCTTTGGAGCGCCCTGCGGAAGCAGTAGCGGCGCGCCCGACCGTGACCGTGCCGCGGGGCGGACCGTGCCGGCCCCGGCCGCGGGACTTCGGCCAGACCCTTGTGTCGCTCGTGCTGGCCGGATCGCGGCTTATCCCCAAGATTGGGGAGGCGCAGCGCCGTGGTCCCGAGGCACCAGAGGAGGGGGACGTGAACATCCCAGTGCGCGTCGAGCCGCCGGCCGGTCATCCGGCCTCCGTGAAGTATCAGTGGGACGCCGACACCGACATCCTGTCGGCGGTGGTGGATGCCAGCGCGGCAATCGACGGGGCGCGCTCCACCGCCCTCGAACTCGAGGGCGCCGACGGATCGTGGCTCATCCTCGACGTGCGGGCAGGACACATTCGTGGCGTGGAGGTCGCCGTCTGGCCTGACGTGCGCACACGCGCGGACCTGTCGCCCCCGAACGACGTGGAAGACGGCCGCGTGATCGTGGGGGCCGTGGAGCGCGGGAAGCGCCTGGCGGTGGAAGTGAACACGAGACTGGCGGCCGAAGCCGATCGTGCGGAGCGCACGATACATTTCCGCCTTGGCGCCAGCCGGGAGACCCGCACCGTGCGCATTGCACGCGACCTGTTGGTCGACGTGGATCGACGGGACCGCATCGCGGGGCTCTGGCTTCTCGACGTTCCACCGTTTCCCGACGAACCGTGATCACCACGATTGTCCTGATCAAGGCCGACCCCAAGCACATCCCTGACACGGCACGCGCCATCGCCGGGATCGACGGCGTGCAGGAGGTCTACTCGGTGTCTGGCGAGTGGGACCTGGTGGCCGTGGTGAAGGTCCCCGATTACGAGCAGATCGCCGAGGTGGTGACGGAGCGCTTCCCGGCGGTGGCCGGGATCGAGCGCACGCAGACGCTCACCGCCTTCCGCGCCTACTCCAAGCGCGACCTGGAACAGGCCTGGGACATCGGCGTCGACTGACGCCTGCCGAGCGCGTGCCCACCCCCGCGCTGTCGTGGCGCACCCTTCGGGACACGTTAGGCGCGCACGCCCGGGCCGTGCACGCAGGCGGGGGCGGCTCGGCGTCGCTGGAGGTGTCGCTGCCGTCGCCCGAGCCGCCACGCACGCAGGCGGCCGCGCTGCTGCACGAGGAGCGGCTGCGCGCGCACCCCGTGGGCAGGGGCGACGCTCGCGCGGACGGCCAGCCGGCGCGGCGGCAGGTTGGCGCCTTCTGCGACGGCGTGCAGGAGAGCCGCGTCGTGGCCTACGTGGGGGCCATCCCCATCGTGCACGCGCGCGCCGCAGCAGTCGTGCGCGCGCGACGGGACCGCCACCTCTCCACGTGGGGTGACGGGGCTCGCTGGTCCGAGGCGTTGTACCTGCCGGTGCCGGCGCTGCCGCCGGAGGTCACGACCGCGCTGGCGTCGCTCGGCGTCCCGGTCATCGATACCGCCGACGAGCGGCTCGCGCCTGACGAGTCGCACCCGCACCTCCTGCTGCGGCGCGCCGTGCACCTGGTGCAGCGGGAGCGTGAGGCGCTGGAATGCGCCCTGGTGGAGCAGTGGTGCCGCCGCGAAGCGGCGCTGCTCTACCTGGACGGCGGCCTGCCGGCCTCGCCGGACGTGCTGGCGGGCGGCCGCGTGGTGGGCGTGGTCAAGTCGCACCACACCCTGTACGTGACCGGGGCGGCGCTGGCCGCGGTCATGGCGTTAGGCGAGGGCGAACGCTCCAGCGTGCTGGTGGTGGAGACGCGGTGGCGCCCGCCGGTGGCGTCATGGTACCTGCGGCTGCGCGACGCGGGCGGGCGCGACCCGTTCTGGGGCATCGCCCGCGTGGAGTACCCGCTCCAGGCCCTGTTGGACGCGGGAGGACCTCCCGACGAGGCGGTGGACGCGCTCTCCCGCGCCGTGCTGGCGGAAGCGGCGCCGCTCGCCCTCCCCGACGCGCGCTGGGATACCATGGCGTACGGCATTCGCGACTGCGAGGTCTACCTGCGCGCGCTCCTGGGGCGCCTTGCGCCCTGAGCGGGCGGCGCCACCCGCCGCCTAACGGGCCGCCGCCAGCGGCGTGATGGTCGCCGCGCGCTCGCGCCCGTTGTCCTTGAGCAGGAACGGCGTGCGGCCCGGCAGGCGCGCCACCAGCTCGGCGTTGCGCGCGCCCAGGTCGCGGGCCACGAGGATGGGCCCTTCCAGCCCGCCGGCATTGTACTGGTAGAGCCGGTCGATCAGGACGTCGTAGTTCGGCATCTGCTCCTGCACGAAGACGAGCACCTTCCCGTGCGTGCGCTGCAACGACTCGAGCGAGTCGTAGGCGGCGAATCGCGCGGGGCTCCCCGTGTAGTCGCTCCGCATCCACGGGGCATCGAGGGTAATGCGCCCCCAGCGCCCCGGTACGTTGAGCAGCGCGCTGCCGGCGATGACCGCGGCGACGAGCGCCGCCCCGGTGCGTGGACGCTCGCGCATCACGACCACCACGCCTCCCGCCACCCACGCCAGGAGGAACGGGAGGAACTCGCTGTAGAAGCGGATCTCCGACCCCCAGTAGAAGAAGTAGAGGGCGGGGAGGAGCGCGAAGGCGCCGATCACCCGCCAGCGCGGCCGGTGGCCGTGCGCGGCAAGGAGCGCCAGCACCGGCGCAAGGAGCGCGTAGGGGACGAAGGTGGCGTTGATCGACGCCAGGCGCTGCAGCAGGTGCTCCACCGCGTCGCGCGGCGTGAAGGTGATGGGGAGCGGGACGCGGGCCAGCGATGCGTCGATGCCGGTGAAGCCGCGCGTGCCGAAGCCCAGGTTGAAGCCGGCGCCGTGCAGCGCCTGGTAGCTCACGGTAAGCGGGTCGCCGTTGGTGGCGTTGTTGTAGTGCAGGAACCAGGCGGCCAGCGGAATGGCGCCCACCACGACGGTGGCGGCACAGCGCACGATCGTCCCCAGGTCGGAGCGCCCGCGCAGGATGAGCCACAGTCCTAACGAGGCACCCAGCGCCACCCCGGTGAGGGTGCGCACCGTCACCGCGACCGCGATGGCCACGCCGATCGCCAGCCAGCGCCAGGTGCGCGCCCAGCCGGTCGCCGTTTCTCCCTCCACCAGCCAGGTGGCGGCGAGGGTGATGGCGAGGATGGTGGCCGTGTGCGCCATGTACCCGGCGTGCAGCAGCAGGAACCAGGGCTGCACCAGGAGCAACGCGCCGGCGAGCAGGCCCGCTGCGCGGTTGTAGAGCAGCGTTCCCAGCCGCTGGGTGGCCCAGATGGTGACGGCACCCAGCAACGGGCCGCTCCACCACCGCAACCCCAACAGGTCGAACAACGCAAGGACGAGCGGCCACCCCGGCGTGTACTGCCCGTACAACCCGCCGCTGGGGGTGATCCCCAGCTTGCGCATGGCGAAGAAGGGGAGGAGGTCGCGGTCGATGTGCCACGCATAGTCGCGGTTCCACATCCACTCGCTCTGGAGCAGGTAGATGACCTCGTCCGAGACGATCGCCCGCGACCCCACCGCCAGCCAATGCACGACGGCGATGAGCGCGACACTCGCGAGCACGAGGAGCCCCACCGCCCAGCGCGGTGGTTCCCAGGCACGCAGGTCGGTGCCGGCTCCGCGCTCGCGGGAGCCCAGGATCCAGAAGAAGAGGGCCCACCCCATCAGTGTAGGAGCCACGCTCCCGAACACCGCGT
>CAZVDJ010000201.1:0-7159 GCA_964626245.1 uncultured Gemmatimonadaceae bacterium | reverse complement strand
ACCGCCGCCCGGCGTGGTCTGGTCGTGTCGCGACGTGACGGAGCGCCGGCGCGCGGAGGAGGAGCGCCGCCAGTTGCAGGCGCAGCTCCTGCACGGACAAAAGCTCGAGAGCCTGGGCGTGATGGCCGGCGGGATTGCGCACGACTTCAACAACCTGCTCATGGCGATGCGCGCCCGCGCCGACCTCATCGACGACCTGGAGGAGCTGGACCCGGAGGTGCGCGAGGATGTGGAGGCGATCCTCCGCATCATCGACCAGGCCGCGGCGCTCTGCCGCCAGATGCTGGTGTACGCCGGGCGCGGGGCCATCGAGGTGCGCACGGTGGACATCTCGTCGATTGCGCGCGACATCCCCGAACTGCTGCGCGTCTCGGTCTCGCGGCAGGTCGGGCTTGCCCTCGACCTGAGTGCCGAGCGGCTGTGGGTCTCGGGCGACTCCACGCAACTTCGGCAGGTGGCGCTCAACCTCGTCACCAACGCGTCCGACGCCGTGGAGGCCACGCGCCGCGGCGGCTCGGTGACCGTGTCGACGCGCCGGAAGGTCCTCACGCGTGACTGGATTGCCCGGGCGTCCATCGGGAGCGACGCGCCCGTGGGCGAGTACTGCGTGCTCGAGGTCTCCGACGATGGCATCGGGATGTCGGCCGACACCGCGCGCCAGATGTTCGATCCCTTCTTCTCGTCCAAGGGGACGGGGCGTGGCCTGGGACTGTCTTCGGTGATGGGCGTCGTCCGCCGTCACCGGGGGGTGCTGCACGTCGAGTCGCGGGAGGGGAGCGGCAGTCGATTCGCGGTGGCCCTTCCGGCCACCGGCGCCCCCGACGATGTGGCCGAGGAGGCGACGGCCGTCCCCGAGGCATTGGCGTTAGGCGGTCGCACCATCCTGGTGGTGGACGACGATGACGAGGTGCGTCAGGCGGTCACGCGCATGCTCGAGCGCTGGCGGATGACGGTGCGCCAGGCCGCGGACGGCGACCAGGCGCTCGACGTGCTCGCGTCGGACGCCGGTGCCGGCATCGACCTCGTGCTGCTCGACCTCACGATGCCCCGGCGCAGCGGCCCCGCCACGCTCACGGAGATGCGCGCGCGCGGCATCACCACGCCGGTCATCATCGCCAGCGGGTACTCCGCCGAGGCGGTGCCCGAAGCCGATCGCGGCGCGCCCTTCGTGCAGAAGCCCTTCCGGGGCGACGAGCTGCGTCGCGCCATCGCCAACCTGCTGCAGCCCACCTGACGCGCCTGGGCCCGCGCTGCGCCGCGGGCCGGCTGGCGTTGCGGGCCACGCTTGGCGCAGCCCCGGTGCGTTAGGCGCTATCGCGTGTCGTACAGGTAGTGGCTCATGTGCTCGATCGTCGCTTCCGACTCGGCCACGCGGTACGCCAGCACGTCGCCACTCGTCACCACGCCCTTCAGGCGGTCCCCATCCATCACGGGGAGGTGGCGGATGCGGCGGGATGACATGATCGCCGAGCACTCCTCCACCGAGGTGTTCACCTGTACGGTAGCCACGTCGGGGGTGGCCACGTCGCCCACGCGGGTGCGGGCCGCGTCGAGCCCGGCGGCCACGACTCGTCGCAGGATGTCGCGCTCCGTGAAGATCCCGACCAGTTGACCCAGCTCCCCAAGGACCAGGAGGCCGCCGATCCCCTTGCGGTTCATCAACTGCGCGGCGTCCAGGACGCTGGCCTGAGGGCCGATGGCGTGGACGTCGGAGCCCTTGCGATCGAGAAGGGCCTGGACGGTGGGCATCTCGCACGCTCCGTGTAGGGGGATCAGAGCGTAGCGCCTCCCTGACGCCTGCGCCAGAGGCTGACCGGTGCGGCACGGGAAGCCTGGGACGCACAAAGGCCCGCGCCAGCGGCGCGGGCCTTTGTGCGTGGAACTCCACAAGCTCCCGAGGAGGGACTCGAACCCCCGACATGGTGATTAACAGTCACCCGCTCTACCACCTGAGCTACTCGGGATCAGGCGGCGAAAAGTAGACGGGGCACCGCGGTCGGTCAACCCGCGCCTCCCATGGTTGGGCACGCCCGCCAAGTCGCTTTCGGCCAACGGGTTGTGGCGCCGTCAGGGCCGCCGCAACTGCGCCATCAGCGCCTGCCGGATGTCGCGTCCGGTCACCGCGTTTCGCACGCCGTCGCTCCCAGTCCGCAGGAAGTCGAGTCGCACCTCGTTCCCGCTCAGCAGGAAGTCGGTGAGGACCACGCGGTAGAACCGGGCGTCGTCCAGCGGCGCGCCGCCCACGCGCACCTCGCCCTCGCCGCTCAGCGACGCTCCCGACACGTGCAGATAGCCGCCGCTCCCGAGGTTGGCGCGCCCCGCCTGGAGCACGCGACGCAACACTGCCCCCGACAGGTCCGCCATCGCCAGGTTTCCCCCAAACGGGAGAATGCGGATCACGTCGTACTGCGTGAGTGGTCCTGGCGGTATCACGTCGTCGATGCGGATGGAGCCGCCATTGAAGAGCGCCACCTCGGCCGTGGGAAATTCCGCGCGCATCGCGGCGAGGATCGCGTCGCTCAGCGCCCCCGGCCTCGTGCGCACCACGGACTCGCGTCCGTCGAGCGGAATGCTCAGCCTGGCCACGACACTCTCGGGGGCGAACCCCTGGGCGCGATAGCCGTCGAACGCGAGCGCAATCCAGCGTTGGACCTCCGCGTCCACGGACGAATCGGCCGTGATCGCCGAGGTGATGGGCACCAGCGTGGCGCGCACGCGCGGACGCGTCCCCGGCGGCCCGACCTGCACGCGCACGACGGCGACGCTCCGCACGTTCGCGTCCCCCTTGATGATGGGGGTGAATCCCGGCCCGCGCTGCAGCAGGTAGTTCTCGTGCTCGTGCCCTCCGAGGATCACGTCGATGGCGGGGACCGCCTCGGCCAGTCGCTGGTCGTCGTCCACGGCCAGGTGCGTCAGCGCCACGAGCACGTCCACCGAGTCACGGATCATCGCCGCGTGCTGTGCCAGCGAGGACAGGGGGTCGGTGTACTGCACCCACGACTGCGGGTTGGCGGCGAGCACCGCGCCGATCAGGCCAATGCGAAGGGTGCGGGTCCCCGCCACCAGCGGGACGACGGCGTGCGGCGCGACACCCGGAAAGGGGCGCCCCGCGCTGTCGCGCACGTTGGAGGCCACGTAGCGAAAGCGTGACTCCGCCAGCCGGCGGCGGAACGACGCCTCGGGGATGTCGAACTCGTGGTTGCCTAACGTGGTCCAGTCGAGCCCCAGCGCATTGAGCACCGCCACCATCTGCCGTCCCGCCAGCCGTTCGCCCCCCACGCGCGCCGTTCCCAGCGCGGAGGGTGAGACGAAGTCGCCGCCCAGCGTCGTGAGGACCGTTCCCAGGGAGTCGATGAGGCGCCGCCGCAGTGTCGCCACGCGCGACAGCCCGCCGCTGCTCCCCCCTTCAACCGGCGTGATCTCGTAGACGTCGTTGAAGTGCAGGATGGTGAAGGCATCCCATCCCGCGGGCAGGTCGCGCGCCGTCACCGGCGACACCTCGCCGCCCGCCCCCCGCGCCGTCACCCCCGGCGCGCACGCCCCCGCCGCGGTCATCAGCGCCAGCAGTGCCCCCGCCACGACCGACCTTCGCATTCCTGCCTCGCGATTCAGGATGACGCGGGAAAACTTACGGAGGCGCGGCGCCCCGCGCTTCCTGTCGCCGGCTCGTCCTCTTCTCCTTCCCCGCTCCTCTCCCCATGCCTCCCCTCGCGATCGTCACGGGCGCCTCCGACGGCATTGGTCGCGACCTGGCGGAACTGTACGCCGCCGACGGTCACGACGTGCTGCTGGCGGCTCGTCGCGAGCGACCGCTGCGCGAGCTGGCCGAGGCGCTCTCCGCGCGCCACGGCGTCTCGGTGCTCGTCGTGCCGGCGGACCTTGCCACGCGCGCCGGGTGCGACGCGGTGGTCGCGGCGTGCGCGGGGCGCGAGTCGGACGTGGTGGCCCTCGTGAACAACGCCGGCGTGGGCGCGGTCGGGTGGTTCCACGAGCTGCCGTGGGAGCGCGAGCAGCAGCAAATCGACGTCAACGTCACCGCCCTGGTGTACCTGACGCATCGCGTCCTGCCATGGATGCGCGCCGAGCGGCACGGCCACATCCTGCAGCTCGCCTCGGTGGCCGGCTTCCAGCCCGGGCCGTTGATGGCGGTGTACTACGCCACCAAGGCCTTCGTGGTCTCGTTCAGCGAGGCGCTGCATAACGAGTGCGCCGGTTCGGGTGTCACCGTCACCGCCGCGTGTCCCGGGCCCACCACCACCGGCTTCCAGCAGGCGGCCGGCCTTCGGGCCGGGAGCCGCCCGGGCGGCGCTCCCCCCATGACGTCGCGCCGGGTCGCCGAGCTGGCGTACGCGGCGGCCCGGCGCGGCGACCGCGTGGCCTTCACCGGCTTTCGCAACTTCGTCGCGGCCTCGCTCGGGCGCTTCATGCCGCGCGCCTGGAGCGCCGCGCTCGTGCGACGCATCCAGCTCCGTCGACTCGGCTGACCGCGGCCGGCCGCCGGGCAACGCCCACCGGCCCCGGCGAGGCGCAGGGGACGGCTGGCGGTCAGCGTTGCTCGGCCTTCTGTCGAGCCGGGGGGAGCACGTCCCGAAGGAAGCGACCGGTGTGCGACGCCGGCGTGGCGGCCACCGCTTCGGGTGTCCCCATCGCGACGATCTGACCGCCGCCGTCGCCGCCCTCGGGTCCCACGTCGATGATCCAGTCCGCGAGCTTCACCACGTCCAGGTTGTGCTCGATGAGGAGGACGGTGTGTCCGGCCTCCACCAGGCGGTCCAGCACCTCGGCGAGCTTGCGCACGTCCTCCAGGTGCAATCCGGTCGTGGGCTCGTCCATGAGGTACAGCTTGCGGCCGCCACTGCGCCCCGACAGGGCGAGCTCGCGCGCGATCTTGACGCGTTGCGCCTCGCCCCCGGACAGGGTGGTGGCGGGCTGCCCCAGGCGCAGGTAGCCGAGCCCCACTTGTTGCAGCTGCCAGAGCGCCTGCCCCAGCTTTTCCTCGTAGGGGAAGAAGCGGATGGCCTGGTCGACCGTGAGCTGCATGACGTCGTGGATGCTCTTGCCGAACAGGGTGACCTCCAGCACCTCCGGCTTGAACCGGCGGCCGGCGCAGTCGTCGCAGGGGACGAAGACGTCGGCCATGAAGACCATCTCCACCTCCAGGTAGCCGGCCCCTTCGCATCGCTCGCACCGCCCTCCCTTCACGTTGGCCGAGAAGGTCGAGGCGGTGTACCGGCGTTGCCTGGCCAGCGGCAGGCTGGCGAAGATGCGGCGGACCTCGTCGTAGGCCTTGATGTACGTGACCGGATTGGAGCGCGGACTGCGCCCGATGGGCTCCTGGTCGATGAGGACGACGGCGTCCAGCGACTCGTGGCCCGTGAGGGTGTCGTACGCCCCCACCTTCTCGCCCAGGTGCTGCTTGGCGCTGTGTTCGCCAGTCAGGCGATACTCGAGCGCGCGATACAGGACGTCGTGCACCAACGTGCTCTTGCCCGACCCCGACACGCCGGTGACCGCGGTGAGCGTCCCCAGTGGAATCTTCACGTCGACCCCGCGCAGGTTGTGCTCGCGCGCTCCCGTCAGCGTGAGCCAGCGCGGCCCCGCCTTCCGCCGCTTGTCGGGAAGCGGAATGGTGCGCGCGCCGGTGAGGTACTGCCCGGTCAGCGGGGAGCGAGCCGCTTCGCTCACCGGGCCGTGAAAGACGACCCTGCCGCCTTGCTCGCCGCTCCCCGGACCCAGCTCCACCATGAAGTCGGCCGTGCGGATCGCCGCCAGGTCGTGCTCGACCAGGAGCACCGTGTTGCCGCGGTCTCGCAGGCGGGCAAGGAGCGCGAGCAGCCGGTCCAGGTCGCGGGCGTGCAGCCCGATGCTCGGCTCGTCGAGCACATACAGCGTGTCGACGAGCGACGAGCCGAGGGCGTTCGACAGGGAGATGCGCTGCGCTTCACCGCCGGACAGGGTCCGCGTGGCGCGGTGCAGCGTGAGGTAGGTGAGTCCCACGTCGCACAGGAATCGCACGCGATCGCGCGCCTCGCGCAGGATGTGGTTCGCCACCTCCTGCTCGAACGGGGCGAGGGTGAGCCCGTCCAGCCACGCGCGCAGTTCGTCGATGGGGAGCGCCGACACGTCCGCGATGCTCAGCCCCGCCACGCGCACGTTCAGCGCCTCGGGCTGCAGCTTGCTCCCCTTGCAGCTGCCGCATTCGCGCGCCGACTGGTACTGCCGCAGGAAGACGCGGATGTACTGCTTGTAGCGCTTCTCCTCCAGGTCCCGCAGGAAGGGGAAGATCCCCTTGTACCCGCGTCCCGAGTGGTGGAGGAGCCGGTGGCGCTGGTCCGCCGGGAGGGCACGCCACGGAACGTCGGCGTCGATCCCCGCCTTGCGGCAGAAGTCGAGGAGCGCACGCCGCTTGGCCTCGTAACGTGGCTTGGTCCAGGGGTCGATCGCGCCGTCGCGCACCGAGCGATCGACGGACGGGACGACCAGCGCCTCGTCGTACTCCAGCACCGCGCCAAAGCCGTTGCACGTGGTGCAGGCACCGCGTGGGTTGTTGAAGCTGAAGAGCAGCGGCGACGGGGCCGGCGCTCGCGTTCCGTCGTTGGGGCACTCGAAGCGCTCGGTGAACCTCGTGACGGGAGACGGGCGACTGGCGAGGGGGGGAGGGCCGGCCGTGCCATCCGGGGCGTGCACGACGACGCAGTCGCCTTCTCCTTCGCGAAAGGCGGTCGCCACCGCCTCGGCGATGCGGCCGCGCATCTCGGGCGACGCGGTCAGGCGGTCGACCACCACCGTGAGCTCGGCCACGCGGGTCACGTCGACCTGTTCCGCGGCGAAGTCGTCGACGTGCAGCGCCCGGCCGTCGGCGACCACGCGCAGGAAGCCCTGCGCACGGAGGTTCTCCACCACCACGGCGTGCGTCACCTTGCTCGACAGACGCAAGGGAAAGCCGACCAGGAGTCGCGTGCCGCTGGGGAGCGCGAGCAGCCGTTCCGTCACCGAATCGACCGAATCCGGCGTCATCTCCCGTCCGCAGAGGGGACAGAAGGTGTGGCCGACCCGGGCCCACAGGAGGCGCAGGTAGTCGTAGATCTCGGTGGCCGTCCCCACCGTCGACCGCGAGGTGCGCGTGGGGTTCTTCTGCTCGATGGCGACCGCCGGGGCG
>CAZVDJ010000200.1:0-7163 GCA_964626245.1 uncultured Gemmatimonadaceae bacterium | reverse complement strand
GTGTCGAAGACAGTGTCGCTCACGTTCGACCCGAGGAGAAGCGTGAACCCCACGAGACCCAGGAGCACCAGGGCGAACGAGCGGGTGGCGGCAAGCTGCATCAGCGACTGGCGAGCAATGGCCAGCGCCTGCCGCACGCCGGCACGGCGCCCATGCGTCCCGTTCACGCGCGGAACGGCGACCGGCGCCGTCAGGCGCAGCTCCTCCATGGCAGCGACGGCGGACGCGGCCGAGCGTCGCCGCCCACCGCCATCGGCGTGTGCAAAGCGGAATCGGCGCACGAGCAACGCCAGGACCGCGAGGGCGATGGTGATCCAGAGCAGTCGGTTCCATGCAACGAACGTTGGCAGTCCGACCAACTGTGTGTTGCGTTCTGCCTCCGTCCAGCCGCGCGTCGTCGCCATGAGCGCCGCGATCCCCGTGGGGTCGGCAACGACCGCCACGACTGGCGACGCGATCCCTTCCACCAGGTTGAGCGTGACGATGTTCCCGACGAAGATGCCGACTGCCCCCAGGTAGACCGGAATCACCCCCCGCGCCAGCACGCCGATGGTGAAGAGGAGCGCGCCGACGATGACGACGTTCGGCACCACGAAGAGCAGGAACGGCTGCACGTAGGCGGCCAGGCGAAAGGCGCCGAAGGTCTCGAACGATCCCGCGATCCTGGTGGCGGTGATGAACCCCAACGGGATGACGGGGACGATGAGCAGGTTCACCAACAGCGCCGCCAGGTAGCGCCCGCCAAGGTAGTGCGCCCTGGTGAGCGGCGAGGTGTAGAGCAGCGGGTCCATGCCCGCCTTCACGTCGCGCACCGCGGCATCGCCGAAGATCGCCGCCGAGATCAGTGCGCCGAACATCCCCACGATCGCGGAGCCCCCAGCCAGCCGCTCCGGCGCATTGACCATCCCCTCGCCGTCGGCCGTGGCCAGGAACATCCAGATCGCCACCAGGAAGGGAAAGCCGGCAGAGAGCCAGGTGGCGGCGCTGCGCACACGGTGTTCGAACTCGAAGCGGAAGACCTCGCGCCCCTTCGTCAGGGCGGCAATCGGGGCGCGTGCCATGCGGCTCACGAGGCTGCCCCCGACGCCGGCGCCATCGCCCGCTTGCCGTGGTGCCCAGCCATCACGCTGAAGTACACGTCCTTGAGGTCCGGCTCCACCGGCTGGAACGTTGCGCCTGGCGACGACTCCGCGAAGACGTGCACGATGGTCTGTCCCGCCAGCAGCTTGGTGGCGATGACCGGGACGTCGCGCTCGATGCTCGCGCGCTCGTCGCGCCCCACGGTACGCCGCCAGATGCGCCCGCGCAGTGCGTCGATGGTGCGCGCCGGCTCTCCCTCCAGGAGGATCTCGCCGCGATCGATGATCGCCATGCGACTGCACAGCTCCTCCACGTCCTCCACGATGTGCGTGGAGAGGATCACCACGCTCTCCTCCCCGATCTCTCCCAGGAGGTTGAGGAAGCGCACCCGCTCCTGCGGGTCGAGCCCGGCGGTGGGCTCGTCGACGATGATCAGGCGCGGGTTGGCGATCAGCGCCACCGCCACGCCGAAGCGTTGCCGCATCCCGCCCGAGAAGGTCCCCAGCTTCTGACGCCGAACGTCCCACAGGTTCGTCTGCCGCAGCAGCGAGTCGCAGACGTCGCGCCGCTCGCCCTCGCTGGCAATCCCCTTGAGCACCGCGAAGTGCTCGAGCATCCGGTCGGCGCGCACGTTGGGATGGAAGCCGAACGTCTGCGGGAGGTATCCCAGCGTCTGCCGGACGGCGTCCTTCTCGCGCAGAACGTCTATGTCGCCGAGGTGGATGGTTCCCTCGTCGGCCTCCTGGAGCGTGGCGATGATGCGCATGAGCGTCGACTTGCCGGCGCCGTTGGGGCCCAGGAGCCCGAACATCCCGCGCGGAACGTCGAGGGACACGTTGGCGAGGGCCTGGGTGCCGTTGGGGTAGCGCTTGGAGAGGTGGCGGACGGCGAGCTGCATGCGACGGTGTCGGGAGGGGGATCGCGGGGACGCCGGGCAAGTTTTTACGAAGTGCTTTGTACTGTCAAGTGGATGAGGCGGCCAGGCGGGCCGCCGCGAGATCGCGCGCACCGCACTGATCGCGACCGGAACGCTCATCGCACGTAGCCCAACGCGCCGTCGAACCAGACACGACGGTAACGACCGCAAGCAGAACCTCGCCGAAGCTCTAACCAGCCGTTGCGGGTCACGGCGAACGATTCCATCAGCCATCGAGCACCGCCGGCGTCGTGGCGATCGCCGACCATCACCGCCCGCACGCCCATCATCACCGCGCCGCATGCATCGACGGGCATCGCGCGGAGCGCTCGCGACACGCAGCGGCACCCCGGCGGGTGCAATTGCCTTGACGTTCTCTGCGAGTTCACGAATTATGGCGCGCTACCGACACCGATGTCGCCGTCCTGCTCCCTTGCCCTCCGCAGCCGACAGTTCCGCCGCTCGGTGCCCCCCACCACTACCAGGAGAACTCATGCGCCTCAGTCTGCTGCCGGCCATGCTGCTCCCCATGGGAATCGGCACAGCGCCGACCATGGGCGCCGCGATGACCGGGTCGCCTCCTGCCGTCACGGCCAGGGAAGCGGATCGCATCGCCGGGACCATCCGCGGACGCGTCACCGAAGCAGGGTCCGGACAGCCGATTGCCGGAGCGACGATTGTCATTGCCAACACGCGCCTGGGCGCGGTGACGGGACTGGACGGTCGCTACGTGATCAGCCAGGTCCCGTCCGGACCGCAGAGCGTCACCGTGCGCATGCTTGGATATGCGCCGAAGTCGTCGGCCGTCACCGTGTCCGACAACGGCGAGGTAGTGGCGGACTTTTCGCTCGACCGCTCGGCGTCGCAGCTCTCGCAGGTCGTGGTGACCGCCACGGGCGACCAGCGCAAGGTGGAGATCGGGAACGCCGTCGCCACGCTGCGCGCCGACTCCCTCACCGTCGCCGCGCCGATCACCTCGGTGGGCGACATGCTGCAAGGCCGGGTGGCCGGCCTCATGACGTTCGCCAACGCGGGCATGACCGGGTCGGCACCGCGCGTGCGCATCCGTGGCTTCAACTCGCTCTCGCAGCCCAACAACCCGCTGCTCATCGTCGACGGCGCCCGCGTGGACAACACCACCGGCGCCGGGAGCGGCGGCGGTACGAACATCCAGTCGTACGGATGGACGGCCGGCTCGATGACATCGATCAATCCGGAAGAGATCGAGTCGATGGAGATCGTGAAGGGGCCCGCGGCCGCCACCCTCTACGGCACGGACGCCGCCAACGGCGTGATCGTCATCCGCACCAAGCGAGGCGTGGCCGGCGCCCCGAAGTGGAACTTCTATGGCGAGGGCGGCCTCATTCCCGGTCCAAACAAGTGGAACGAGAACTTCTACGCCTTCGGCAAGAACACGCTCGGGCAGCCGATGAACTGCGTGAACCTGGCGCGTGCGGCGGGACAGTGCACCGTCGACAGCGTGAGCCAGTGGAATCCGATGTCGGACGCGATCAGCTCCCCGGTGGGCACCGGGTATCGTCGTCAGGGGGGCGCGCAGGTGTCGGGCGGCGCGCAGCAGTTCCGCTACTTCGTGGGCGGCGACTGGGAACGCGAGCAGGGGTACCTTCGTCTCCCCGACTCGGAGATCGCGCGCCTCAAGGCCGAGCGTGGCGGCGTGGAGATTCCCGATGAGCAGATCCATCCCAACTACCTGAACCGCGCGGCGCTGCGGGCGAACGCCTCGGCGATGCTGGGAGCCAAGTCGGACCTGAACATCTCCAACAGCCTGCAGTTCCAGCGCAGCCAGATCCCGACCAACACCATCTTCACCGACGCGGCCTGGGGATCGGGCTACAAGGATCAGTACGATGGGTGGGGCAACCAGCGCCGTCCGGGCGAGACTTTCGCCACCCGCGCCGCCGAGCGCCTGGTGCGCCTGACGAGCTCCGCGAACGGCAACTTCACGCCGGTGCCGTGGCTCCTGGGTCGCGCCACCGTCGGTGTCGACGTCTCGTCCAACTTCTCCGACAACCTGCAGCGGCGCGGCGAGGGCGGCACGTCGCTGGTGCCGAGCCTGGGCCGACGCCTCGACTCGCGCTCCAACACGATCCTCTTCACGGGCGACGTGGGGGCCTCCGCCACCTTCAACCTCACCCCATCGATCGTGTCCAAGACCTCGGTCGGTGCGCAGTACAACCGGCGCGAGCGCGGGATCACCACGGCCATCGGCACGAACCTCCCGCCGGGGTCGAGCACGCTCGCCGGCGCCGCCACCGTCTCGAACACCGAGGCGACGATCCAGTCGGTGGTGGCCGGGAGCTATGTGGAGCAGCAGTTCGCGCTGAACGATCGCCTCTTCGTCACCGGCGCGCTGCGCGCCGACGGCGCGAGCACGTTCGGCAAGAACTTCAAGACGGCGTACTACCCCAAGGCGAGCCTCTCCTGGCTCGTCTCCAGCGAGGACTGGTTCCCCAAGACCCGGGCGATCTCGAGCTTCCGCTTCCGCACTGCCTTCGGGTCGTCGGGGGTGCAGCCGCCGGCCGACGCCGCCCTCACGCGGTTGCAGCTCGCGACCGTCTTCGTGAACGGGACCACCGCCTCGGGGGCGCAGCTGCAAACGCTGGGCAATCCCGACCTGGCGCCCGAGCGCACCTCGGAACTCGAGGGGGGGGTCGACATCGACTTCTTCGACGGGCGCGTCCGCCTGGAAGCCACCGCCTACGAGAAGAAGAGCAAGGACGCCCTGGTGCAGCGCTCCTATCCGCGCTCGGCGGGGCTCATCGCCACGGGACAGCTGGACAACGTCGGGCGGGTCCGCAACCGCGGCTTCGAGGCGATCGTCAACGCCACGCTCTTCGAGCGCGGCGGCACGCAGTTCGACCTGAGCGTCAACGGGTCGGTCAACCATTCCAAGCTGCTGGAGCTCGACTCCTCGCTGCGTCCTCCCGAGGACCGCTTCATCAAGTTCGTGCAGGGATTTCCGCTCTTCGGGATGTGGGACCGCAAGGTCCGCGGCTACAACGACGCCAACAACGATGGCGTGCTCCAGATCAGCGAAGTGCAGGTGGACGACTCGATCACCTTCCTGGGGGTGACCAACCCCACCGACCTCCTCACCGTCACGCCGAACCTCTCGCTCTTCAATGGGCTCCTCCGCCTGAGCTCGATGTTCGTCTACAAGGGGAACTTCATCCAGACGAACTTCACGGAGCTCAACAAGTGCGCGAGCTTCGGGTCGTGCAAGGCGCGCAACGATCCAAACGCCACGCTGGCGGAACAGCGTCCGTATGCCGGCTTCGCCGGCCCCACGCTCACCTACGCCGGCTACGCCGAGGACGGCACGTTCACGCGGTGGGCCGAGGCGTCGGTGGTGTGGGACATGACGCGCAGCTTCAGGAACCAGTTCGGCTCCCGAACCGCCACGCTGACGTTCAGCGCGCGCAACCTGGCGCTCTGGACCAACTACTCGGGGCTCGATCCCGAGGTGACCGCCAATCCCGATCTCACGGGCAACTTCGGCACGGTCTGGGACCTGGGCTACGACAACCCGGTGTCGCCGCTCCCGAGGTACTTCATCCTCCGTCTTACCCTTGGCCTGTGAGGCGCCGACCGATGACCCACAGAATCTCCCGGCTCGCCGCCATCACCGGACTGCTGCTCGTCTCCGGTTGCAGCTCGCTGACCGACGTGGATTCACCCGACGTCGTGCAGCCGGGCCAGCTCTCCAATGCGGCAGGTGCCGATGCGCTCACCAGCGGCGCCCTGGCCTCGATCATGTCGCCCTTCATGACGTTCGCGTACAACACGGGCGTCTTCAGCGACGAGTTCAAGCTCGCCACCGCGTTCACCTCGTTCGCGGACATCGACTTCCGCACGCAGTCGCTGACGTTCAACGAGTATGGCCCCATCCTGATGCATCGCGTGCGCACGCAGGCCCAGCAGGCCGTCGAGGCCCGCAAGCAGTTTGCCCCAACGCCGCGCTCGCGCATCGGGCAGCTCTTCGCCACCAAGGGGTTCGCCGAACTGTTCATCGGCGAGACCAGCTGCAACGGCACGCCGCTCACCGACATCCGGGGGACGGAAGCCATCTTCAGCGGGCCGCTCACGAGCGACAGCGTGCTGCGCGTGGCGATCACGCACTTCGATTCCGCCCTGGTCTACGCCGCCGACAGCGCCCGCGTGCTGAACCTGGCGCGCGTGGGGCGCGGCCGCGCGTTGCTCAACCGCGGGCAGTACGCGCAGGCCGCGACGGCCGTTGCCGGCGTGCCGACGAACTACGTGTTCAACGCCGAGGCGACGCAGACGGTCCCCAACCAGACCAACCTGATCTATAACGGCAACAACCTGCGCACGATCACGGTGTCAGATCGCGAAGGAGGGAACGGGCTCAACTTCGTGAGCGCCGTGGACCCACGCGTCCCCACCACGCCCAACGGCGTGGGGTCCGACGGGGTCACGGCGGTGGCGCTCTTCTCGAGGTACGGGTCGCTTGCCTCGCCCATTCCCATGGCCACGGGCATCGAGGCACGGTTGATCGAGGCGGAAGCGGCGCTGCAGGCCAACCGCAACGACACCGCCCCGACCGGCAACGGCTGGTTGGGGATCCTCAACGCGCTGCGCAGCACGGCGATCACGCCGGCCATGGCACCGCTGGCCGATCCCGGGAGCTTCGAAGCACGCGTCGACCTGCTGTTCCGCGAGCGTGCCTTCTGGCTGTTCGGGACAGGGCATCGCATGGGCGACATGCGGCGCCTCCTGCGCCAGTACGGCCGGGCGGAAGCCGCCACCTGGCCAAAGGGGCCGTACAAGGCCGGTGTGAGCTACGGCAACGAGGTCGTCTTCATCCTCACGCTGTCGGAGCAGGCCAACCCCAACGTGCGCACCTGCGCCAACATGAACCCGTAGCCGGCGTCACGAGTCGTACGACGAGGGGGCGCGATCACCGCGATCGCGCCCCCTCGTTGCGACCTCCTCCACATTCCCTGACGACCGCGCCACAGCGACGCGACCACTGCGCTCGCGCCGCTGGGCTACCTCCAGGCCGGGCAGCGTGCCGGCGGAGCCCCCTGCGGTGCAGCTGGCGGACCGTCGCGCACATCCATCAGTTCCACGTCGACGACGAGCGTCGCCCGGGGGGGAATGACGGGGGGGCGGCCGTTGACGCCGT
>CAZVDJ010000199.1:0-7170 GCA_964626245.1 uncultured Gemmatimonadaceae bacterium | reverse complement strand
CTACAACAACAACACGTCAAACCAAAAGAACAAGATACACACCACATAAAACGACACCAAAACCGAACTCTAGAGCGACAGCTGCGTTAGCGTGCGCGCCAGGAGCGACGTCCCCTGCACGCGCGAGTCGCGGATGGCGCGCCTGGCCGAGTCGGTCCACCGCTGCGCGATCGACGCGCCCGCCAGGTGCACCACGGCGTCGACGCCCTCCAGCGCCGCGGCGTCGAGCGTGGTGGCGGCGTCCCACGTGACGTCGGGCGGCGCACCACCCCCGCCCGAGCGGCCGATGCGCAGCACCGTGTGCCCCGCCTGTTGTAGCTGCCGGACGAGCGGGTCGCCCAGGAAGCCGCTCGCCCCCGTGATCGCAATGCGCATGCTGCCGTGCTCCGTCAGGCGCCGACGGGAATTCCCGCCGGCGGCGTCAGGCCGCGTCGCCGTCGATCGACCGCCACAGGTACCAGCTGGCGATCGTCCGGTACGGCGCCCACCTGGCGCCAATGGTGTGGACCTTCTTCGCGTCGGGGAGCTTGCGCAGGCGGTACGCCTGCTGGATTCCCTTGCGAATGCCCAGGTCGAGGTCGGGAAGGACGTCCGGGCGCCCGAGCCTGAACATCAGGAACATCTGCGCCGTCCACACCCCAACGCCTTTCACCGACGTCAGGTGCCTGATGACTTCGTCGTCCGGCAGGTCGTGCAGCGTGTCGATGGGAACGGCCCCCGCCTCCACGCGCGCCGCCAGGTCGCGCAGGTAGCCCAGCTTCTGCCGCGAGATCCCCGCGCTGCGGAACGCCTCGTCAGGCAGCGACGCCAGCGCCGCCGCGTGCGGGCGCCCGCCCTCGAACAACGAGACGAAGCGGCCGTGGATGGTGCCGGCCGCCTTTCCCGAGAGCTGCTGGTAGATGATGGAGCGGGCCACCGCCTCGAAGTGCGTGAGGTCGCTGGTGGCCTTGAAGCGGCAGGGGCCGACGGCATCGATCACGCCGGCCATGACCGGGTCGACCCGGCGCAGGTGATTCACGGCTTTGCGGAGCATGGCCCAAGACTACTCGCGCCACGCCCCGCCGGCGACGCCACCGGCCCCGTGCGGCGGGTGGTGCGAAGGCTCCCGCTGGCGGGGAGCCCTACCGCGTCAGGTCACCGCTCTCCAGCAGCCGCATGGCCAGGGCAGTCATGACCTCGGGCGAGTTGTACGCGCCGCGTTCCAGGCGCATGCGGATCTCGGAGATGCGAGCGGCCGACAGCCGCTCCAGCCCGCGGTCGGCGGGAATGGCGACGTGATCGTACGAAACCAGGCGTTCGGCCCCGGCAGGCTGCTCGACGACCGGCTCGATCTCGATCGCGGGGGTGGGACGAATCGGCAGGACGACGTCCTGTGACGCCGGCGTGTTCATATGGTGAGTGGCGAGGCGGCGGTCCACGTTGGCTCCATGAATGGGCTCCAATGGCAGGTATCGGCTCGTGGCGAAGGAACTTGAGCGTCTCGGTGCGCTTAGTGCCGGGCCCAAGGCGGCACATCCTTCCGCTCGAGGCACGAAGTGCCCCGGTCGCAGCCCGCGGGCCGGCGCACCTTCCCACGGTGACACGCGTCGCGGTTCGCGTCTAACTCACGCCCTCACAACACGTTGCACCGAGTCTCTCGCCGTCCTTCCCTTCGCAGTATCGGCTGGCCCTCGCGTTGCTTTACCACGGATTCGCCGCGGCGCACTTCGCCCGCGGTACGTCGAGCGCCTCGTGCGCTCGGCGCGTCGCGAGGGATCGCACTCGACGCCATCGATTCGGGAAGGGACGCCATGGCTCCAGCCGCCGCACCGCAGTCCGCCGTCTCGGCCGAGACCCGCCAGCAGATGCTTGGCGAGCACCTCGGCCTCGTGTACCACGTCGCACGCCAGCTCTGTCGAGCCAAGCAGATGGACGTCGAGATCGACGAACTGGTGAGCGCCGGGACGCTTGGACTCATCGAAGCCTTCAACAACTTCGACGCCTCGCGCGGACTGGCCTTCAGCACCTTCGCCGCCCCGCGCATCCGCGGCGCCATGCTCGATGAACTGCGCCGCCAGGACCACGTGCCGCGCTCGGTGCGCCGCCGCACCCGCGAGCTGAGCACCGCCACCGAACAGCTCACCCGCGAACTGGGGAAGGCCCCCGACCAGCAGCAGCTGGCCTCGCGCATGGGCATTGACCTCGTGACGCTGTTCCGCTGGCAGAGCGAGGGCGACAACTCACGCTTCATTCCGCTGGAGCGCACGGCGGAGTCCTCGCCCAGCGGGTCGCGCATCCCGCTGGAGCACCTCATCGCCTCGACCGACGGCGACCTGGACGATCGGCTCACGCTGGGGCAGGAAGTGTCCCGGCTGCGCGACGCGCTCATGGCCCTCCCCGAGCAGGAGCGGAACGTCCTGACGCTCTACTACTTCGAGGAGCTCAAGCTGCACGAGATCGCGGCGCTGCTGGGCGTGAGCGAATCGCGCATCTCGCAGATCCGCGCCAAGGCGATCTTCCGCCTGCGCAAGGCGCTGGCCTCGCTGCGCGAGCCGGCGGCCTGATCGCGCCGCGACAAGCCGCCGGGCGCCGCGACGCCGCGGCGCGTCAGGCGGCCGCGGCGTGTCAGGTGGTCGCGGCGCAGGTCGGCGCCGCTACGTGTCAGGAAGCCGCGGCGCGTTCGCGCTCGCGGCGGCGTGCTTCGGGCAGGGTCGGCAGCCGCAACTCGTAGCGAATGCGCTCGCCGGCCGCAGTGTTCACCGACGACACCCCCACTTCGGCAAAGGCATGCGCCAGCGCCGTCCTCACGGCGTGCACCAGGCTCCCCTCTCCCGTGAAGATCGCCTGACCCTCGGGCTGCGGTGCGTCGAGTACGACCCGCACCCAGCTGGCATCGCCGGTAAAGCCCATCAGGATCGGACCGCTGCTGCTGGCACGCAGCGCGCTGCCGGCGCCGGCCTCCAGCACCACCAGCAGACAGCGTAGCAGCGCCGAGGGACGCACCAGCACCGGGAGCGTCTCGGCGTCGGCATCCACGTCCACCGAAATCCCGCGCAGGTCGGCGTGATGCCCATGCAGCTCCAGCACATGGGGGACGATGTCCTGCAGCCGGACCGGTTCGGCGCCCGCGAACGGTTCCGCCGGCATGCACCGGTAGAGCTGCAGCAGGTGCGACAGGCGCGCCACCTCCTGCGCCACCGCGCTCACCACCTCCGGCTCCACCGGATCGCCGTCCTGGAAGATCCCCACCACCGCCTCCAGTGACGCGACGCGATTGGTGAGCTGGTGGTTGAGCCCCTTGAGCACCTTCTCGCTCACCCGCAACCACTGGTCACCCCATACGCGGGCGGGGGTCGGTCCTTCGGTCTGTGGCTCGAGTGCGCGCTCGCGCGCGTCGGATCCCTGCGTCTCCTGCATGTCCACGTCCCACTCGAGGATGGCTGCCATTGGCATGTGATGCGGAAGTCTGTCGGGCCGGTCGATCGTTCCCAAGACGACCGTTCGACGAACTCGGCACGGGCACAATTTGCCGCCTCGGCGTCGACGGCCGTAGGTTGCCGTGCCGTCCCCCCCGAACTCGTGGAGCGTCACGTGATCCGCTCGTCCCGCCATCGTTCGCGCCCGAACCGGCTCTCCGGCGCGCTGCGCCGACTCCTCTTCGCCTTCGCCGGCCTGGTGGTGGTGCCACCGGCACCGGTGGGTGCGCAGCGCCCCATCGTCATCACCAACGCCAACCTGGTGGACGGGGAACGCGGCGCCTTTGCGACGCGCGCCACCGTCATCATCCGCGACGGGCGCATTGCCGAGATCGCGACGGGAAGCGTGAGCGCCCCGGCCGACGCCACCGTCATCGATGCACGCGGCCGCTACCTCCTTCCCGGGCTCATCGACGCGCACACGCACATCGCCTCGCTGACCAGCGCCCGGCGCGCGCTGGAATCCGGCGTCACCACGGTTCGCTCGGCGTCGGTGGGAGCCTACCAGGACGTGGCGCTCCGCGAAGCGGTGAAGCAGGGGGCCATTGCCGGCCCGGACGTCGTGGCAGCCGGGGTCTTCGTCTCGCCCGAGCTGGGGGAGACGATCCTCGCCGATCCACGACTCGCTCGGCTTGCCGGCGGCGTGGCCAGCGAGGCGGCGCTTCGCGAGCTGGTGCGCATCAACCTCGATCGCGGCGTGGACGTGATCAAGACGCGCGGCACCGAGCGCGCCGGGCTGGCCAACACCGATCCCCGCAAGCAGACCTACACCGAGACCCAGCTCGCGTGGGTCGTGGACGAAGCAGGCAAGCGCAACGTCCCCGTCATGGCCCACGCGCACGGCGACGAGGGGGCGTACGCCGCCGTGAAGGCGGGGGTGCGCAGCATCGAACACGGGACCTACCTGTCCGACTCCACGCTGCGGCTCATGAAGGAGAAGGGGACCTTCCTCGTCCCGACGTACATCACGGTGCATGACCTGACGCAGCCCGGCGGCGACTACGACGAACCGGCGCTCACCATCCGCGGCAACTTCATGCTCCCCGTGCTGGCCGAGACGGTGCGACGCGCGCACCGCATGGGGATTCCGATCGCCACCGGCGCCGACACACAGTACGGCCCCACGTCGCTCTCGCGCATCGCGGGCGAGGTGGCGTTCTTCGTGGAGCTTGGCATGACACCACTGGAGGCCTTGCGATCGGGCACCACGGTCGCGGCGCGCCTGCTGGGCCTCGCCGACCGAACCGCCGCGCTCAAGGTGGGGTACGAAGCGGACCTGATCCTCGTCGAGTCCAATCCGCTCCAGGACATTCGCGCCCTCGCCGACGTCCTGGTCGTCATTTCCAACGGACGCATCGCGCTGAATCGTACGCCGTTTGCCAGGACCGGCACGGAGTAGCTGCGCGTCGCCCGCGTCCCGTCACCTCTCCTCTCGTGTCGCTTCGTGTCCGCGCGGCCATCACCGCGTCCGCCAACCTCGCGCGTGCCTCTGCCGTCCGCCGGGTCATCGCCGTCATCGCAATGAGCGCGTCGCTGGCGGACGTGTCGCCCCTGCCGGCGCAGGAGGGTGGCGCGCTTCCCTCGCACAAGGCGGCGGCCCGCGCCGGCGCCGAGCGCATTACCGAGGACGGCATTCGTCGCGGCGTGGAGCGCATTGCGCACGACTCCATGGGCGGGCGCGACACGCCGTCGCGCGGGCTCGACCTCACGGCACGCTGGATCGCCAGCGAATTCGAGAAGCTCGGACTCTCTCCCGGCGGCGACTCCGGGCGCTTCGAGCAACGCTACCCGATCGGCCGCACCCGGCTGGACGGCGAACGGTCGCTGGCGAGCTTTGGGGCCGCGGGCGAGCGCGCCGTTGCCAGTGCCCGCCGCGACCTGGTCTACGTCTTCGGTCCGCGCACGGGGCGACCGGTGCGCGCACCGGTCGTACTGGCTGCCGGTGCCCTGCAACTCGACTCGGCAAGGGCGCTCGACATCGAGGGCAAGACGCTCGTGGTCGTGGCCGACAGCCGCAACCCGAACGCCACGCCGGTGAACCAGTTCCTCTCCGGCGCCTTCGAGCGCAACCCCGCGGCGGTGATCGTCGTGCTGAACAACGACACCACCACGCTGGCGCGCCAGGTGGCCAACCAGTTCCGCGAGCGCACCGCGGTGCCTGACGAGTCGGACGACGATCCCGTCGTGGTCATGGTGCACGAGCGGGCCATTGGCCGCGTGCTGCGCGCCGCGGGCGTGGACGTGGCCACGCTGCGCGCCGCCGATCGCTACGTCACCCGCGCGCTCCCCGCGCTCGAGGTGAGCGTGACGGTGGCCAACGAGGGAGGGGCGGGAGCGGGGGCGCCCAACGTCGTCGGCATCCTGTCCGGGAGTGATGCGTCGCTCAAGGACGAGTACATCGTCTTCTCCGCCCACATGGACCACGTGGGGACCAACCCCTCGGCCAGGGGCGACTCCATCTGGAACGGCGCCGACGACGACGCCTCGGGGACCATCGGCGTGCTGGAGCTGGCGCGTGCGTTCGCGCATGCCGGCGCGCGCCCGCGACGCTCGCTCATCTTCCTGCTCGTCAGCGGCGAGGAGAAGGGGCTGTGGGGGAGCGCCTGGTTCGCCGAGCACATGCCGGTGCGGCGCGAGCAGGTCGTCGCCAACCTGAACATGGACATGATCGGCCGCAACTGGCGCGACACCATCGCCGTGATCGGCCGGCAGCACAGCGACCTGGGGGCCACGCTCGACCGCGTGGCGGCGGCACATCCCGAGTTGGGAATGACCCCCATCGACGACCCGTGGCCGCAGGAGAACTTCTACTTCCGCTCCGACCACTACAACTTCGCCCGCCGCGGCATCCCCGTCCTCTTCTTCTTCAACGGGACGCACAACGACTACCACCAGGCCAGCGACTCGCCCGACAAGATCGACGCCGAGAAGGAGGCGCGCATCGTCAAGCTCGTCTACTGGCTGGGGCAGGCCATCGGGAACGCCGACGCGCGGCCGCGCTGGAACGACGACAGTTACCGGCGCATCGTCGACAAGAAACTCCAGCCCTAGCGATCAGGAGCAGGCGCGGGCGGCCCCCCGGGGGTGCCGCCCGCGTCGCGTCAGATCCCCTGGAGCATCGCGCGCGCGGCGGCGATCTCGTCGTCGCTGACCAGGTGTCCCATGCCGGGGTAGATGCGCTCGTCCACCACGCCCCCCAGTCCGGTGAGCACCCGCGCCGTCTCGTGCACGCGTCCCAGCGGAATGTGCGAGTCCACGTCCGAGCACCCCAGGAAGACCGGCGTCCCCTCCAGCCGCCCGGCATAGTCGCGCGGCGTCCCGTCAGGGCCAATGAGCCCTCCGCTGAAGCCGACCAGCGCACCGTAGCGTCGCGCGTTCCTGGCCGCGAACTCCAGCGTCAGGCAGGCGCCCTGGGAAAAGCCGGCCAGGGCGATGCGCTCGGCGGGAATGCCCTGCGCCTCGATCGAGGCCACCAGGTCGGCGAGCAGCTGGATGCCTGACGAGATCCCGGGTTCGTTCTGCGGGATGGGTGACAGGAAGGAGAAGGGGTACCAGGTGTTGCCGCTGGCCTGCGGCGCAAACCATGCCAGGTCGTCGGCCCCCAGCAGCGGCGCGAGGGTGAGGATGCTCTCCGCCGTGGCGCCGCGCCCGTGCGTGAGGACGAGGGCCCCGCGCGCCTGCGCGACGGGCGCGCCGCCGGTGAGGATGCGGGCCC
>CAZVDJ010000198.1:0-7178 GCA_964626245.1 uncultured Gemmatimonadaceae bacterium | reverse complement strand
CCGCGCTCCTCGCGTGCGCCGGCGGCGCCGCCGGGACCGGCAGTGCCGCCGGTACCGCTTCGCCCCACCCCTCTCCTGCCGTCACCATCGCCGAGACGCCCGGCGAACGGCACCTCACCAACGTCCGGCAGATCACCTTTGGTGGCGAGAACGCCGAGGCGTATTGGTCGCGTGACGGGCAGTGGATCACCTTCCAGTCCACGCGCGACGGCCGCACCTGCGACCAGCAGTACGTCATGCGCGCCGACGGAAGCGGGCTCACTCGCGTCTCGAACGGGATGGGGAAGACCACCTGCGGCTGGTTCCTCCCCGACGGCAAGCGCCTCTTCTTCGGGTCCTCGCACGCGCACGATTCCACCTGCCCGCCGCGCCCCGATCCGTCGGCCGGCTACGTCTGGCCGCTGGATCCGTACGACATCTACACCGTCAACCGTGATGGCACCGACCTCAAGCGGCTGACACACTACGACGTCTACACCGCCGAAGCGGTGCTGTCGCCCGATGGCAAGCGCATCGTCTTCACGTCGCTCAAGGACGGCGACCTGGAGATCTACACCATGAACGTCGACGGCACCGACGTGAAGCGCCTCACGAACACGCCGGGTTACGACGGCGGGCCGTGGTGGTCGCCCGACGGGACGAAGATCGTGTACCGCGCGCACCATCCCGCCGACTCGGCGCAGCTGGCGTCGTACCGGGCGCTCCTGGCGCGCAAGATGATCCGCCCCAGCCAGGTGGAGCTGTACGTGATGAACGCCGACGGAAGCGACCAGCGGCAGGTGACCGCGTTAGGCGGGGCGAACTTCGGTCCGTCGTGGACCCCCGACGGCAAGCGGATCATCTTCTCGTCCAACCACGTGGCGCCGCGCAGCGGCAACTTCGACCTGTACCTGGTCGATGCCAGCGCGACCAGGGCCGGGCGCGACCGGGTGGAGCAGGTGACGTTCACGCCGGTCTTCGACGGCTTCCCCATGTTCTCGCCCGACGGGAAGAAGTTGATCTGGGCGTCCAACCGGACGTCGACCAAGCCGACGGACACGAACCTGTATGTGGCGGAGTGGCGGTGGTGAACCGCGGGGAGGGTGGAGAGGGCTCGGTGTGACGCGCCGTGGCAGCCGGCTCGCTCGGCGCGTATCGTGACCGCGGCATCCGCGCCGCAGGCGTCTTGCCATGCTCCCCTTCCTTCCCACCCCCCGCCTGCTCCTCCGCCCCGCCACGACGGCCGACCTCGACCCGCTCTGGCAACTCTGGACCGACCCCGACGTCCGCCGCTACCTCTGGGACGACCGCACCATCGACCGCGATGAAGCCGTCACCACGCTCGAGTCGCTCGTGGTCATGGGAGAGCGAGGGCTGGGACTCTGGGTCGTTGAACCACGCCCCGTGACTGGGGAGGAGGAGGTCGGCGGCGTTCGGCTGGAGGCGGCGCTGGCCCCCGCCGGCACTCTGCTCGGCTGCGCCGGCCTCTACCCCACGTCGACCACCGCCGAGTACGAGCCGGCCTTGGCCGGGATGCTCGAGCCGCTCGTTGCCGTGGCCCCCGAGTGGTGGCACCGAGGCCTGGCCGTCGAAACGTTGTCGGCGGTGGTGGCGTACGCCTTTCAGGGGCTCGCGGTCGACGCGCTGGCGGGGGTGACCGACGTTCCCAACGACGCCTCCGATCGCATGCTGCGCCGAGTGGGCTTCGTTCCCTTCTCGGAGGGCAATGGTCCTCGCTACCGCACGCGCAACTACCGGCTCGAACGCGCCGCGTGGGCCGCCGGACCGCCAGTTGCAATGCCTCCCCCCGTCCCGTGACCGCCCCCCGCCCCTCCCCCGAGTTCCTCGCGCTGCAGCGCGCCCTCATCGGGCGCTTCTCGCTCGTGCGCGAGCTCGGCCGCGGCGGGATGGGCATCGTCTTCCTGGCCCGCGACGTCGCCCTCGACCGCAACGTCGCCATCAAGCTCCTGCCACCGCACCTCGCCGCGCTGCCAAACTACCGGCAGCGATTCCTGCGCGAGGCACGGCTCGCGGCTGCGCTGTCGCACCCGCACATCGTCCCCATTCACCTGGTCGACGAGGTGGACGACCTCGTCTTCTTCGTGATGGGGTTCATCGACGGCGAGACGCTGGGTGAGCGCGTCCGACGCCGCGGCCCGCTGGCGGCGCAAGAGGTCGCGCGCATCGTGCAGCAGGTGGCGTGGGGGCTGGCCCACGCGCACGCGCGGGGGGTGGTGCACCGCGACGTGAAGCCCGACAACATCCTCCTCGAACGCGAGTCGGGTCGCGCCGTGGTCACTGATTTCGGCATCGCGGGCGGCGACGCCGCCGTCACGCCGGCCGACGGCGAGCCGTTGGGCACGCCGCTCTACCTCAGCCCGGAGCAGGCCGCCGGCGCCTCAGGCGACGCCCGATCGGATCTCTACGCGCTGGGCGTGACCGCGTGGTTCGCCCTCACCGGCTCGCACCCGCATCCGGCGACTGCACTTCCCGCCCTGCTCCTGCGCAAGTCGACCGCGCCCGCCCCGTCCATTCGCTCGGCCAGGGCCGATCTTCCCCCCGCGCTGTCCAACGCGATCGACCGCTCGCTCGCACAGCATCCCGCGGAACGCTGGCCCGACGCCGAATCGCTCGCGCACGCGCTGGAAGTGGGCGGCGCGCGCTCCAGCGTCCCTCCGCGTATTCGCGCCTTCGTGCGCGTCACCATGCCGCTGGGGACCGAACTCGCCGCGTCGGCCACCGCCAGCGTGGCCGCCCTCGGCATGATGGCCGTGCTCTCGCAGGGCGGCCTCATCGACGCGATCATCGCGCAGGCACTCGCCGTCCCCATGATCGCGCTTGCCCTCGCCTACGGCGCGATCCGCGCCGGACAGTCGGGGATGGCGCTGCTCGACGTCGTGCGCGAAGGTCATGATCACGACACCGTGGCGCGCGCCGTGGCCGAGGAAGAACGCGAGCTGGCACTCGAGGTCGATCCGGCTCGCGAGGCGCAACGCGCGCGTGACGCCTGGTGGTACGGCACGCTCGGCACCGCCAAGACCGGCGCGGCGCTCTTCATCGCCAGCACGTCGCTCCCCACCTGGATCACGGTGCCCTGCGCCATCGGCGCCGTGATCATCCCAACCGTGCAGGTGCTCAAGGTGTGGAGCATCATGCGACCGGGTCCCGGGCGCTGGCCCGGGCTGGTGCGCGGCCGGCTGGGCCGATCCATCATGTCGCTGATGCGCCGCTTCGTGGGCGATGCCGGGGGCGCGGTGCGCGAACACGCCCCCACCATCACGCTGCTGGGCGGCGCCATCGACGAGGTGTATCGCGCGCTGCCCGACGAGAAGCGCCGCGCGCTGGGGGACCTCCCTGCCCTTGCCCGCCAGCTGCAGCGCGACGCATCCGCGGCAGCCGCGGCGTCCGATCCGGCATCGCGCGAGCGTGCGGCCTCGGTGGCGGCTGCGCTCGAGGCCATTCGCGTTGAACTGCTCTTCCTGCAGGCCGGGCTGCGCGATGTCCGCGACGTGACGCAGCAATTGGACGCCGCGCGACAGCTGGGCGAGCGCGTCGACCATCTCCTCTCCGATCGCTCGGGCGCCGAATCGCGCGATCTCGCGCGCCGAGAGCAGACCGACGTGTCCAGCGCGGGCCAGTCGACGTCGCGCGAGATCACCCCCGTCGGCTAGCGGCGGCATCGGGATCGCGTCCGTGATCCCGACAGCCGGCGCCGGAATCCTGCACCGGCCTCCTGCGCCGGCAGCCTCGCGGCCACCGGCTCCGCATCCGCCTGCGGCGCACCCCGCCTCACGCCACACCCCCAACACTTCACAAGGGCCCCTCGACTCTCCCCCGGCCCCTCCGTAACATCCATCGTCGTACAACGACCGAACCCACCACGGGAGCGCGCCATGCAATTCCTTCCGCTGATCCTCGCCGCAGCGGTCGTCTACTTCCTCGTCAAGTCGGTCAAGATCATCGGCCAGGCCGAGGTCATGGTGATCGAGCGGCTGGGCCGCTTTCACCGCGTCGCGCGCTCGGGACTCAACATCCTCATCCCGATCCTCGAGCGCCCCAAGGCGCTCGACGTCCGCTACTTCGAGAGCGACGTCTCGGGCCTGAAGAAGATCACGCAGAGCTCGACCATCCGCATCGACCTGCGCGAGCAGGTGCTCAACTTCCCGTCGCAGCCGGTGATCACGAAGGACAACGTCACCATCGACATCGACGCGGTCATCTACTACCGCGTGGCCGACCCGCAGAAGGCCACGTACTCGGTGCAGAACCTGCCGTACGCGCTCGAGACGCTCACCCGCACCACGCTGCGCAACATCGTGGGCGAAATGGAGCTCGACGCCACCCTCACCTCGCGCGACATCATCAACCGGCGCATGCGCGAAGTGATCGAGGACGCCTCGATCGGCTGGGGGGTGGACGTGACGCGCGTGGAGCTGCAGTCCATCGAGCCGCCGCGCGACATCCAGCAGTCGATGGAACTGCAGATGCGTGCCGAGCGCGAGCGACGGGCCGCCGTGACCAACGCCGAGGCCACCAAGCGCGCCGCGATCCTCGAGGCCGAAGGGGTGCGCGAATCACAGGTGCTGCGTGCGCAGGGTGAAAAGGATGCCGCCGTGCTTCGCGCGCAGGGACAGGCCGAAGCGCGCCTTGCCATGGCCAACGCCGAGGCCGAGGCGCTTCGGCGGATCTCGGAGGCGCTCCCCGAGGGACAGGCCTCGACCTACCTGCTGGGCCAGAAATACCTGGAGGCGCTGCCGCACATCTCGCAGGGCAAGGGGACGACCATCTTCCTCCCCTCCGAGGCGTCGGGAATGCTGGGTGCGTTAGGCGGACTGCGCGAGATGCTGCGCGCCCCGAGCGGCGACGCCGCGGAACCCCCGCGGTCGCCCGCGCCGAACGCGTCGCGGGCACCACGCGCCCTGGGAAGCGGCCCGCTTGATTCGTCCAACAGCTAGGGTCGCTTGGACAAGACCATCTCGCGGGAGCGGGCCGAAGTCATCGCACGGGCGCAGGAGTGCTCGCACTGCCGCGAGTACAACTACAAGAAGGTGCAGGTAAAGCCGTCGCCCGAGTCTCACTCCCGCGAGCTGGGGGCGGTGTGGGTCGTCCGGCGCGTTTGCGGCGTCTGCGGGCTGGAGACGGAGATGGGGCTCGACGCCGACGGCGACATTGTCTTTCTGGGCTGAGCACCGCGCAGCATGGCGTCATCCACGTTCGACATCGCCCGCGCCCAGGTGGGCGACCGCGTGCAGCACGAGTTCCTCGTGGTGGAGCGGGAGGAGAAGCGGCAGGCCAACGGGGACCCGTTCCTCATTCTCACGTTAGGCAACGCCAGCGGCCGCCTGGCCACGGCCCCGCTCTGGTCCAACCAGGTGGACTGGGCCGCGGGCGCCGAGCGCGGCAAGGTGGTGCAGGCCATCGGCGAGGTCGCCACCTTCCACGGCAAGCGCCAGGTTCGCCTCTCGGCGCCGCTCCGGGTACTTCCCGACGCCGCGGTGCGCGCCGAGCACTTCCTGCCGCGCATCGCGGTTCCGACGGAGTCGCTGTGGGAGTGGGTCGACCGCGCGCGGGCGGAGCTGCGCTCCCCGGCCCTGCGACGGGCGGTGGACCTCTTCTTTGCCGACGACGCCTTTCGCCTCGATTTCGAGCGCGCCCCGGCGTCGGTGGCGGGACACCATGCCGCCATCGGCGGGCTCTTGTTGCACGTGACGGAGGTCGCGACGATCGCGCGCACGTCGGCGCGCGTGATGAAGGCCAACCCCGACCTGGTCGTGGTGGGGGCACTCCTGCACGACATCGGCAAGGTGCAGGCGTATGACATCTCGCCCGCAGGATTCTTGCACACCACCGCCGGCTCGCTGCTCGGCCACGTGGTGCTGGGTTCGCTCATGCTGCAGGAGCGACTCGCCCGCGTTCCGATGAACGAGCTCTCCGCGTCACAGCGCCTGGAGCTGCAGCACCTGATCCTGTCGCACCATGGCTCGTTGGAGTTCGGGAGCCCGGTGCAGCCGATGACCGTCGAGGCGGAGTTACTGCACTGGGCCGACGAGAGCTCCGCCAAGGGGAACGACATGGGCGAGTCGCTCGCCGAGGACGAGCACTTTGGCGAGGGCGAGGTGAGCGAGCGTCGACCGTGGCGCGTGGGACGCCGGATCTGGCGCCGCCCGCACGGGTGGGAGTAGCACCACCCGCGCACTCCGGCGGGAAGCGGAGCCAACCGTAACCGCGAAAGCCAGTGTGCGCCGGTGTGTCTCCCTCCGCGCACGCCTTCGGGAATGGTGGAACCGAATTCCCCTCATTCCGTACAACACTTGCGCATCCAAGCGCGTTCTAACGAAGGACCGTCTCACTGCCGAGTGGCGTGGGCGGGGGGTTGGCTGCGGCGAAGGGAGTGGCGGTCACGGCGGGATGACGTTGAGGAACTGCATGGAGTCCGGAATCGGTCGAGTCGCGCAAGATCAAGCGTGCCTTTGTCTTGCGGACTTTGACGGTTACCTTTCTGAGTGTCGCGGCCTTCCCGCCACCGCGCGTCAATCGTTCCCGTACAGGAGGTCTCATGAGAAAGCCACGGCCGGCTACCTACAATCCGGCACAGGCCCTTCATCTCATCGCGAGCGATCGCACCGGCGAGCCCCTCACCTGCCCGTCGTGCAGTGGGTCGATCGAACGTTCTCCCGATCATTTCCCACCGCCGCCGCGCTCTCATGTGACGCTCACCTGTACTGCGTGCGGCAGAATAGCCCGCTATATTGCGGGAGCAGCTTAGTCGGGATTCGGTATCTCGCTCGATCGTCGTGCTCGCGCGCTCGGTCGTTCACGAGTGCGCGAGTCTTCTTTTTCGCGGAGGGTTTGGCAGGGCGCCAGGCTCCCGCATCCCGATCGCCGCGCTGATCGAACTTCAGTCGGCGCGCGCGATCAGCTCCACAGTTTCACCCCGCAGGGGAAGAGGAACGGTTCCATGGCACGCATCACTGGCACGGTCAAGTGGTTCAACGACGCGAAGGGCTTCGGCTTCATTTCGCGCGAGGGCGGTCCCGACGTCTTTGTGCACTTCAGCGCGATCAACCAGCCTGGCTTCAAGTCCCTTGCGGAGGGAGACAAGGTCGAATTCGAGATCGTTCAGGGGCAAAAGGGCCCGCAGGCCGCCGACGTCATGAAGGCTTGAGCGAACGCAGTTCGGTCGTCCGTCAGAAGCGCCC
>CAZVDJ010000197.1:0-7207 GCA_964626245.1 uncultured Gemmatimonadaceae bacterium | reverse complement strand
CGTTTGGCGACTGGGCGAGCAATGCCGCGATGCTCCTGGCGCGGCACCTCAAACGCAAGCCGCAGGAGATCGCGCAGGATCTCGTGGCCCAGCTCGACGTGGCCAGGGCCGGTGTGTCCGAGGCGTACGTGGCGGGGGCGGGGTTCATCAACTTCCGCCTGGCCGCCGGCGCCGAGGCGCGTGGGCTCGCGGAGGTCCTGGCCGCGGGCGCGCGTTACGGCCGCACCGAGGAAGGGGCGGGGCGGGTGGTGAACGTGGAGTTCGTGTCGGCCAACCCGACCGGGCCGCTGCACGTGGGGCACGGACGGCAGGCGGCGTTAGGCGATGCGATCGCCACGCTGCTCGAGTGGACGGGATGGCGCGTCACGCGCGAGTTCTACTACAACGACGCGGGGGTCCAGATCGCCAACCTGGCGCGCTCGGTGCAGGCGCGCGTGCGCGAGCTCCGCAGCGGGGTGGCCGAGATTCCCGAGGGCGGCTATCACGGCGAGTACATCCGCGAGATCGCGCGTGACTACGTCGTGGCGCATCCCGAGGACGCCGCGGGCGACGACCTCGAGGCGATCCGCCTGTTCGCCGTGGCGGCGCTCCGCAAGGAGCAGGACAAGGACCTGCAGGCGTTCGGCGTGCGGTTCGACGTGTACTACCTGGAGTCGTCGCTGTACTCCGACGGCAAGGTGGACGAGACGGTGGAGCTGCTCACCGCCGCCGGGCAGACGTACGAGAAGGACGGGGCGCTGTGGCTGCGCACCACCGACTACGGCGATGACAAGGACCGCGTGATGCGGAAGTCGGACGGGACGTACACCTACTTCCTCCCCGACGTGGCGTATCACCTGGCCAAGTGGCGCCGCGGCTTCACGCGGGCCATCGACGTGCAGGGGGCCGACCACCACAGCACCGTCACGCGCGTGCGCGCCGGGCTGCAGGCGTTAGGCACCGGGATCCCGGCGAACTACCCGGAGTACGAGCTGCACCAGATGGTCACGGTGATGAAGGCGGGCGAGGAGGTGAAGATCTCCAAGCGCGCCGGGAGCTACGTGACGGTGCGCGACCTGATCGACGAGGTGGGACGCGACGCGGTGCGCTACTTCCTGCTCATGCGCAAGTCGGACTCGCAGCTCGTCTTTGACGTGGACGTGGCGCGCGCGCAGAGCGAGGAGAACCCCGTGTACTACATCCAGATGGCGCACGCGCGGGTGTGCGGGATCTTCCGCGTGGGCGAGGTGGACGCGTCGGCAATCACCGGCGACGGCGTGGACTGGAGCGCCCTGGCCGCGGACGACGAGCGCGAGCTGGTGAAGGCGCTGCTGGGCTACCCGGCCCTTGTCACCGCCGCGGCGCGCACCCTCGCGCCGCACCTGGTGGCGACCTACCTCCTGGACACGGCGCGGTCGGTCCACACCTGGTACCACAAGCACCACGTGCTGGGCGAACCCGAACCGATTCGCTCCGCGCGCCTGGCCCTGGCCCGCGCCGCACAGGTCGTCCTGGCGAATGGCCTCTCGATCCTGGGCATTTCGGCCCCGGAGCGGATGTGAGTCTTGAGACGGGAGACGGGAGATGGGGGACGGGAGGTGGCGGGGTGGCCGAGGGGGCGGACAGTAGTGCTCCCTCCCGTCTGAACCGCGCATCGTCGCGCGATGCCGTCGGCTCCCGTCTCCCGTCCTGCGTGACCCATCTCCCGTCTCCAGTCTCCCGTCTCCCGTCCCTTTCATGACCGTCCTCGTCGTTGGCTCCGTTGCCCTGGATTCCGTCGAAACCCCGTTCGGCAAGGCCGACGAGGTGCTGGGGGGATCGGGGACCTTCTTCTCGGCCTCGGCGAGCCACCTGACGCCGGTGCAGCTGGTGGGGGTGGTCGGGAGCGACTATCCGGTGCACAAGCTGGAGGCGCTCGGGGCCAGGCGCGTCGACCTGTCCGGGGTGGAGAAGGCCGACGGCGAGTCGTTCCGCTGGCGCGGCCGCTACCGGCACGACCTCAACTCGGCCGAGACGCTCGAGACGCGGCTGGGGGTCTTCTCGCACTTCCGTCCCAAGATTCCCGAGCAGTTCAGGCGCGCCCCCTTCGTCTTCCTGGCCAACATCGACCCGCGGTTGCAGCTGGACGTACTGCGTCAGGTGGAGCGGCCGCAGCTGGTGGCCTGCGACACCATGAACTTCTGGATCGAGAGCCGCCGCACCGACCTGCTGGAGCTGCTGCAGCACGTGGACATCCTGCTGCTCAACGACGGCGAGGCGCGGCAGCTCACCGAGCACGCCAACCTGGTAAAGGCGGCGCGCTGGATCCTGGCGCGCGGGCCGCGCGTCGTGATCATCAAAAAGGGAGAGCATGGCGCCTTCATGTTCACCGGACATTCCGTCTTCTTCGCCCCGGCGTATCCGCTGGAGGATGTCTTCGACCCCACCGGGGCCGGCGACTCGTTCGCGGGCGGCTTCATGGGCTACCTGGCGCGCACCGGCAAGCTGGACGAGGAACACATGCGCCGCGCCGTGGTCTACGGCTCGGCGATGGGCTCGTTCGCGGTGGAGAAGTTCTCCATCGAACGGCTGATGGAAATCGACCACGACATCATTCGCGACCGACTCAACGCCTTCCGTCGGCTGGTGGCCTTCGAGGAGGAGATGCCCGCGTGACCACGTCGCCGCAGGACCGGCATCCCACGGGCGCCGGACAGGGAGCACCGGGGCTCAGCTACGCCGAGGCCGGCGTGGACATCGAGGCGGCGGACGACGCCAAGACCCGCATCGGGAAGCTGGTGGAGTCGACGCGCACGGCTGGCTGCCTGGGCGCCTTCGGATCGTTTGGGGGGATGTTCCGCGCGCCCACCGGGGGATCGCCGATCCTGGTGGCCAGCGCCGATGGCGTGGGGACCAAGATCAAGGTCGCGATCGAATCGGGACGGCACGACACGGTGGGGCATTGCCTGGTGAACCACTGCGTCAACGACATCCTGGCGCAGGGGGCGACGCCGCTCTTCTTCCTGGACTACGTGGCGTTCGGGGCGCTGGAGCCCGCGGTGGTGGAGGCGGTGGTGGCGGGAGTTGCCGCCGGATGCCGCGAGAACCAGTGCGCCCTGATCGGCGGCGAGACGGCCGAGATGCCGGGGGTCTACACGCCACCGGACTACGACCTGGCCGGCTTCATCGTGGGGTCGGTGCAGGAGGGGGCGACGCTAGGCGCCGAACGGGTGCAGCGTGGGGACCAACTGGTGGCGTTCGGCTCGTCGGGACTGCACACCAACGGGTACTCGCTGGCGCGACGCATTGTCGCGGACCGCTTGCGCCTGACGGTGCACGATCCCTTTCCCGAGGCGAACGGGGCGTCGGTGGCCGACGTCCTGCTGCGCGTGCATCGCTCGTACCTCGCGGCGGTGCGCCCGGTGCTGGGACGCGTCCGTGCGCTGGCGCACATCACGGGGGGCGGGCTGCCCGGCAACCTGAATCGCGCGCTGCCACCGACGCTGGACGCGGTGGTCGACACGGCGACGTGGGAGGTGCCGCTGCCGTTCCGCGTGCTGCAGGCGGCGGGAGGGGTGGCGCGCGACGAGATGTTCCGCGCCTTCAACATGGGGGTGGGGATGGTGGTGGTTGCCGCCCCCGGTGACGTGTCGTCCGTGATGGACGCGGCGAGCGCGGCCAACGTCCCGGCCTGGCACTGTGGCGAGGTCGTGGACGGGACCGGCCAGGTGCAACTTGCCGGGTCGCGGTAGGCGGCACGTCCTCTTCGGGAGCTGGTGAGTGATGCGATTCACGACCTTCGGTTCGTCCCCCTGGCTGGTGTGGGCCGCCTGCGTTGCGCTGAGCGCGGCGGCGAGCGGTCGCGTGAGCGCGCAGTCGTCGGGTGGCGACGCGCTCGCCCCCGCCATCGACCCGCAGTGCCGGTCGGGCACGGCGTCCGAGCGCATCACGCAGGACGGCTGCCAGAAGGCGCTGGACCTGTTCGGCTTCATGGCGCCGCAGCTCGGCATCATGCTCGTGGGCGGCAACGCGGTGTCGGGCGAACATTCCACGCTGCGCGGCCCCGGGCACGTGTCGCTCGGGGTGCGCGCCAACGGCATCAAGGCGTCGCTGCCGCGCGTGGAGCAGCGCACGCCAGCCACCACCGGTGCCGTGGCCAGCGACTACTCGGTCAGGTCGCAGTGGGTGGCGGCCCCCGTGGTCGATGCCGCGATCGGGATCTTCCGGGGGATCCCGCTGGCCGGCGCGTACACGCTGGGTGTGGACGCGCTGGTGAACGTGGCCTACATCCCGAGTGTCGACGAGGACGACCTGGCGATCGACGTCCCCGACGGCTCGTTCAAGTTCGGCTTCGGCGCACGGCTTGGCGTCCTGGCCGAGACCTTCATGACGCCGGGCATCGCCGTGACGTGGCTGCGACGCGACCTCCCCACGCTGAACATCGCAGGCGACGTGTCGGGCGATGAGCTGGATGTGCGGGACATGCGCGTGCAGACGACGGCGTGGCGCGTGGTGGCAGGGAAGAACCTCTCCTTCCTGGGCTTCGCCGTGGGCGCCGGGCTGGACCGATACGAGACGTCGGCCGACGCGCGCGTGACGATCAACCGCGTGGTGCCGGCGGTGACCTCGAGCGTGGTCCAGGCCCGGCAGGTGCTCAATCGCAACAACTTCTTCGCGAGCGCCTCGCTCAACCTCCCGGCGTTGCGCCTGGTGGCCGAGGCGGGGCGGGTGAGCGGCGGGCGTGTCTCCACCTACAACACCTTCAGCGGCGCGCGCGCCGACGATGCGCGCACCTACGCGTCGTTGGGGCTGCGCGTGACCTGGTAGCCGTGCCACCACGCCGTCCGCGCGCCGCGCCCGCGGAGGGCGTCACGGCCGCCGCCGAGCAGCTGGCGGCGGACGAGCGCTTCATGCGTCGCGCCCTGGCGCTGGCGGAGCGGGGATGGGGACAGGTCTCCCCCAACCCGATGGTGGGGGCGGTGATCGTGAAGGACGGCGCCGTGCTGGCGGAGGGCTTCCACTCGGCGTATGGCGAGGCGCACGCCGAGGCTGCGGCGCTGGCCAAGGCCGGGGGGCGCGCCCGCGGCGCGACCGCCTACGTCACGCTGGAGCCCTGCAACCACCACGGCAAGACACCACCGTGCACCGAGGCGCTCCTGGCCGCCGGCATCGCTCGCGTGGTCGTCGCGGTGCGCGACCCGCATCCGGTTGCGGCTGGCGGTGTCGACGCGCTGCGCGCGCGCGGCGTCTCCGTCGATGTAGGGGTGGGCGGCGCCGAGGCGCAGGAACTGAATGCCGCGTTCCTGCACGCGGTGACCAGCGATCGTCCGTGGGTCACGCTCAAGCTGGCCGTCTCCATCGACGGCGCGGTGGCCGACCACACGCGAAAGACCGGGTGGCTCACCGGAACGGCGGCGCGCGCCGAGGTGCACCGGATGCGCGCCCAGCACGACGCCGTGGCGGTCGGCATGGGTACCGTGCTCGCCGATGACCCCGCGCTCACCGTGCGCGACGCCCGTCCCCCGCGCGTCCCCCCGGTTCGCGTCGTCTTCTCGCGCTCGGGGCGCCTTCCGGTCACGTCGGTGCTCGCGCGCACGGCGCGGGAGATTCCGGTGCTGGTCATGGCGCACGATCCCGACCCCGCCTACGAGGCGACCCTCAACGAGCTGGGGGTGGAGCTGGTCCCGGCGGCGTCGCTGGTGGAGGCAATGCGCGCGCTGCGCGCGCGCGGCATCCATTCGATTCTCGTGGAAGGCGGAGCGCGCCTCGCGGGGTCACTCCTGTTCGAGGAGCTGGCCGACCGACTGGCCGTCTTCACGGCCCCCGTGGTGCTGGGTGCTGGGGCGCTCAACGCCTTCCACCTCGCCCCGGCGCAGCGGGCGGAGGGGGCGGCGCGCCTGACCATCGTGCGTCGTGAATCGTTCGACGATGACCTGCTGACGGTCTATGCCGCTTCCCCGGCGCGCATGCCGGGGTGAGGCGCACCATGTTCACCGGACTGATCGACGACGTGGGTACGGTCACCGCCGTGCGCGACAGCGAGGCGGGACGTGAGTTCACCATCACCTGCCGCTATGACGACCTGCAGCCGGGGGAGAGCATCGCCTGCCAGGGCGCGTGCCTTACCGTGCGGGAGTTCGGGGCCGGCTGGTTCACCGTGGCTGCCGTCGTGACGACGCTCGAGCGCACGACGTTGGGCGAGTGGCAGGTGGGGCGACGCCTGAACCTGGAGCGCTCGCTGCGCGCAGGGGATCGGTTGGGAGGGCACCTGGTGCAGGGCCACGTGGATGGCGTCGGGACGGTGCGCACGGCGCTCCAGCGCGAGGACGCCTGGCTCATCGACATCGACGTCCCTGCCGATATCGCGCAGCTCCTGGTGCCGCACGGTTCGATCTGCGTGGACGGGGTGAGCCTCACCGTGAACGCGATTCCGGCGAGCGCGGTCCTGCAGGTCTCGATCATCGAGTACACGCGGCGGCACACCACGCTGGGTGACCTCGCGCCGGGCGACCGTGTCCATCTGGAGGGGGACGTCGTCGGGAAGTACGTCCGGGCGCTGACAGAGCCCTATCTCCAGCGGAACCCGCCGGCATGACGATCGCTTCGTCGGGAAGCGGGTCTGCCCCGGCGACATTTGTCCTTGCCCCTCAACGGGTTACGTTTCGGCCATGGCTTTCGGCACCGTGCAGCAGGCGATCCAGGATATCCGCAACGGCAAGTTCGTGGTGGTGGCGGACGACGAGGATCGCGAGAACGAGGGCGACCTGGTCTGCGCCGCGGAACTGGTGACGCCCGAGATGGTCAACTTCATGCTTCGCGCGAAGGGGATGATCTGCATCGCCCTGCCGCCGGAGCGCGTGTCGCAGCTGGGGCTAGGCATGCAGGCGCGCGAGAACACCGAGGCGATGAACACCGCCTTCACGGTGTCCATCGACGGGGCGCCGGCCTACGGTGTGACGACCGGCATTTCGGCGTCGGACCGGGCGACGACCATTCGCATTGCCGCCGACCCGAGCAAGGGGGCCAGTGATGTGCGGACACCCGGACATGTGCACCCGCTCAAGGCGCGGCACGGCGGCGTGCTGCAGCGCGTGGGGCACACCGAAGCGGCCGTGGATCTCTGCCGCCTGGCCGGGATGCAGCCGGCCGGCGTGATCTGCGAGATCCTGAACGACGACGGCCGTACGATGAAGCGCGACGAGCTGGACCTGTTCGCGCAGGAACATGGGCTGACGTTCATCACGATTGC
>CAZVDJ010000196.1:4706-7214 GCA_964626245.1 uncultured Gemmatimonadaceae bacterium | reverse complement strand
CTCCAGCGCTCCATGCTGTTTCCGGTCCATGATGGTCTCTCCGATGGTGTGACGGGACAGTCATCGCGGCGCGGCTCACGCGCGTGTCCCGCGCGCGCTGGCAGCGGGGAGAAGGATCCGGCCGCGCGGTGCACGCGCGCGGTTGCAGGTCACCGCTCCCACATATACACCGTCACGAGTTGCGAAAACGTAGTCGGCAAATTTTGCCGGTTCGGGGGATAGGGCAGCGTCGGAGCACTGCGGCGCGGCCGCGGCGGATGGCTCGCGCCTCCCGCGTGGCCCCTCCCGCGCCGGCGCCGGAAGCCCCACTGCCTGAACAACGCCGGGCCGCTGGCCGCCACCAACCGCGTCGTTCCAGGCGCGCATTCGACTCTGAGTAATACGTCCGGATGCTGGTGTGCGTCGCCCCGGTTCAGCCACGACGTTCATCGAACCGAATCCGGGGAGCAGCGGTAGCCGGACGCACCCTTGCACCTGCAGCGCTGCACGATCTTGGTCACGGTGCTGCTGGGGCCATGCCCTTCCGCGGCTCCTGAAGAATCTCGATGTGCACCGATCGGCAGGACGCGCTTGAACTCGGCCCGGCCGTCCAGCCGAGCAGGAGCCTTCACGAGCCGGTTGTCGAGATTGACAACACCGCGCGCCGCACAGACTTTTACGCCGCGTCAAGTTCCCTCATCGTCTGGCGCCCTTCCAAGCGAGATGACGGGAACCCCATGCACGCTTCCACTGCGGTCGTGCGCACCCGTCCCTGGTTCCGCCGGCACACCCGTCTGCGCCCTCACCCCCTCTTCCCCAGCACCGTGCCCACACTTGCCCGGCACCAGCGTCGACACTGGCCCCGCAGCCTGGTCGGCATCGCCGCCCTACTCTGCGCGCTCGTCACCCCCGCCCAGTCACAACAACGAACCGCGATCGCCACCGTGCGTGGTCACGTCGAAAACGCTGAGGGTGTTCCTATTCCGCGCGCACGCGTCGAGTTGCTCACCGCCGCCGGCCGACTCGAGCGCGACGCGAGGACGGACGATGGCGGCCGATTCAGTGTGACCGCGTCATCCGCTGGGCGCTTCCGACTCCGCACCACGCTGCTCGGCTTCCTGCCGAACGTCAGAGACGTCACGCTCGCGAGCGGTAGCGATACGTCCGTGACCATCACACTTGTCGAGGCGCCCTCGGTTCTCAGCCAAGTGGTCGTCTCCGCGAGCCGAAGTGGCCAGGAGTTGGCGAACGTCCCCGCCTCCGTCAGCGTCGTGCCGTTGGATGTCATTCAGGGGACTGGTCGGCGCAACACCAACATCGAGGAAGCGCTGCGAACCGTTCCCGGACTCGTCGTGAGGGATCAGCTCGGAGGCGCGTCGCGCGTGACCATTGCGATCCGCGGCGCGGGCTCGTCCAACACCTTTGGGGTGCGCAGCATCCGCCTGATGATCGACGGCGTGCCGAAGAACAATGCCGGTGGTTCCGGCCAGGACCTCGCCAACCTCGACATGTCGTCCATTGCCAGCATCGAGGTGCTGCGCGGCGCGGCGTCCACCCTCTACGGCAACCAGGCGGGCGGGGTCATCGTGATGACGAGCGAAACAGGCGGTGAGACGCCACGCCGTCAACTGCAGCTGCTGGGCGGGAGCTTCGGATTCGCACGGATACACGCCAAGGCCACCGGGCAGGCGTTCGATGGTACGGTGAGCTACCTGGCCAGCGCCTGGCGTACGCAACAGAACGGCTACCGTGACTTCTCCAACTTCGATCAGACGGGTTTCAGCTCGAAGTTTGTCTACAAGCCAAACGCCCGGAGCACGATCACCGGCGTGATGTCCTACGACAACCTTGGTCAGGACGTGCCCGGAGGACTCACCGCTGGCGAGATGCGAGCGTCCCCCACCATCGCCGATTCCACCTCGTTCATCCGCGTGAATGGGGTTCGCCTCGACAACTTCGGGCGGTTCGACGAGTTCCGCTTCGGACTCAATGTGCGGCAATCGCTCACCGACTCCGAAGAGCTGGAGACGCAGGTCTTCTACGTTCCGCGCACGATTCACAACGCGCCAAGCCAGGCGCAGTTCCTACAGCAGGCATTCCTGAATCGCGGCGCCACGACGCGACTGCTCTCCACGCGCTCGCTCGGTTCACTTGGTAGCCGCTTTACCACCGGTGTGGACTTTCACGACACACCGATTCAGACCACGACCACCGGGCGTCCCGGCACGACCAGCGCGGGTACCGCCTTCTCCGCGTTCGACGAACAGGCGACCGCGTTGGGCGTGTACGCGCTCGAGGAGCTTGCCCTTCGGAACGATCTCACCTTGCAGGCGGGGGTCCGCTACGATGAGATTCGCTTTCGCCAGCAGAACAAGCTGCGCCGGGACCTCACGCTTCCCCGCACCTTCACCCGTGTGACGCCGAAGTTTGGCGTCAACTACCGCGTCGACCCGTTGCTCTCCGTCTATGCCAACGTCAGCGAGTCGTTCGAGGCGCCGGTCATCGGCCAGCTGCGCAACTCGCCCCGCT
>CAZVDJ010000196.1:0-4606 GCA_964626245.1 uncultured Gemmatimonadaceae bacterium | reverse complement strand
GCGCAAACGTCACCGCTGGCCTCAAGGTGAACTGGTAGCCCGTTGCGCCTGACCGGGACAGGGGGTGCTCCGGCGCCCCCCTGCCTTCGGTCTTCTTCCACGATGAACATTCGCACGCAACATTCCGTGCGGGACAGCGCTCCACATCTCCGTACCATTATCTCAGAGGCAATGGCAGCACCAACGTTCGGCGCGCGAACCAAGGCGAGAGTGGCATCGTGGCATCGCTGGCTGGGACTGGCACTCACGGTGCCTCTCGCCGGGTGGGCGGTGTCCGCCGCTGTGATGATGCTGGTCACGATGGATGCGCCCAATGGGCTGGCTGGCGTCTACACGCTGAACCCGTACAACTCCGCCGATGTGCGCCTCGATGAGGCGTCGGTCGATCCCACGGCGGTGTTGAAGACGCTCGCGAAGGATCACGGAATCGAACGGGTGTACTGGCTGCGCCTCCAGTCGCGCGGTTCGCAGCTGTGGTACGTCGCAAAGCCAACGCCCTACGCGCTGGCCATGGTCTTCGATGCCCGCTCCGGCGCCCGGCTCGACCCGTTGCCGGACGCGCTGCTCGAAGTGGTGGCGGGCGAGGCGCTGGCCGGTGGCCGTGTCGCGGCCCGCGAGCCCGCGCCAGAGTACAATCGCTACTACGAGCTCGATCGCGTACCAGTCGTCCGGGCCAGCATCGAAGGCGAACAGCCGGCGACCCTTGTGCTCTCCCGCGACGAGGGCCGAACACTGCGCCGACTGAACGCCGAGTCGGAGCGATTCAACTGGTGGTATCGAGCGTTTCACGTCAACCAGTTCTCGGACCACATGGCGCTGTGGACGACCCTGTTGTTTGTCGCTGCCGTCGGCGTGATCATGTTGTCGTTGTTCGGTTACATGCTGTTCTGGTGGCGCCGCCCTGCTGAGAGTACCCCCGCGAGGATGCCGAGACCCGTCTCGCAGGCACCTTCGCGAAACTGGCATCGCAAGCTGGGTGCGATCGCTGGTGGCATCCTTGCTCTGGAGCTGCTCGTGGGCGGCTACCTCTGGATGAGCCTGGGGCCGCTCGAGGATCCGTTTCGAGGCAAGGCTAGCTTCAGCAGCGCCTGGGCTGGCGGCTTCAGCACGGCAACGCCTCTGGCCGGTCCGGGCGTGATACTGCACCGGGTGTCGGCGTCGCTTCCGCCCAGTTCACGCCCAGTTCAGGCCATCGAGTGGCGCCAACTCGGGGAAGAGCAGGCGTGGCTCATCACCACGCGCCTGGACCACGAGCCGCTCGTCTTCGCGGCCGAGTCGGGGGCTCCAATCCAAGTGCTCGCGCCCGAGGTGGCTGGCGAGATTGCGCGGCAGGAGGTGATAGGGAAGCCTCCGTTCAAGTTCGTCGGTAGTTCGCCTCAGCTGTGGATGGACCTCAACCGACCGGTGCCAACCTACCAGTTCCGCTTCGACGACCCGGGTCGCACCGATGTGTATGTCGCTCAGAAGACCGGTCAAATCATACAGCGGAGACCGAAGTTCTGGCGCATGTTCGGCCCCTTCCTCGCGGTACACATGTTCACGTTCACGGGAAACAAGCCGGTAGACATGACGCTGCTGGCGACCTTTCAGCTGGCCATTCTCGGGATGATCGCCACCGGCTGGCGGCTGCAGTTCCCCGGCGCGCGGGAGCGGCGCGGTGTTGCGACAGCCGACGCACGTATCGCGGAGCCAGTGGGCGCATGAGACCGGCGGCACCCGAGTTGCCTGCTGCGTCCTCCGAGGCACCGATCCACGGCGGCGCGCGACGCCGCGCGGCGTTCTCCCGCTCAGACCTTGTCTCGCTCCTCCTCGGGGGCACGTTGGTGCTCGCCATGCTCGGTTGGTTCTCGTGGCGAATGGCGCAAAACCTCTTGCGAGATCGTGGTGTGGACGTGCGGGTGGAAGCACCGGCGCACGGACACTGACGAGTGCTTGCCCACTGTCCCTCACGCGCATCGAGGATACCTGTCGAGTCTACAGCTGCTCGTAGCCATCGGGTGCGGGGAACGCACCCAGTAGCAGGCGCACCCGGCGTTTCGTGGTCGATCCATTACGCGCCACTCAACCGAGTGACTGCGACACCGCCTCGACCGCTCGCATGCCGGTACCGAATCGCGCCATCGCCTCCCGGTGTCGCTCCAGTGCGCCGTACGGTAGGTACCGCACATGTAGATCGGCGACCCGACTGAAAGCCGGTCGGGCAAGCTGCGCCTGCACTTCAGACTGGCGGTCGTCGGGCGCGACCAGGTAGAGATGCGTGAGCGCCGCATCGGGAGCTCCCAACGCCAGGTCGAGCATGCGCACGATACCGGAGTAGATGGACGTACTATGCTCCACCTCGAAGGCGCCAGCCACTCGGCCGGTCTGCTCACCCCGGACGTCGCGCTCGAGCCACAAGACGTCGATGAAGCGCACCGTGTCGGAGCCGGAGGCACCTGCGACGGAGGTCGGGAGTTCCGCCAGACATCCGTCGCCCAGCCGACCGCCCCCGTAATGTCGCGACTGGTCGTTGGCTGCGATCCAGACGTCGAACCCGAGGGCGTGGCCAAGGTCACGGAGCCACCCTTGCACCTCGGTGTGTGTCCGATCGCCCTCGCGTGCAGATGCCCGCGCCCGTGCCTCACGCGCTGACTCCTCCCGAACGCGAGCCAGATCCGCCTGCCACGAGGCGAGCGCTTCGGCGCTCGACGTCGCCGCCCCCTGCGGCGGAGGCGCGGCCACGCGGCCGCTGCCGATGTCGAATAGAAGGCCAGCAATGGCGCCCAGGTCGTTCGACAGCAGATCGCGGTACTTGGTGTTGAGCGCCAGGATGCCGTTCCGCATCGCCAGGTAGTGCGCCCAGCTCCCGAGCTTGACCTTGGCCCCCGTGAGCGCGTTGTAGCCGTTCACCAGCGCCGTATTGAACGGCGGAGCGATTGTCGGATGCAGGAAGTACAGCAGGTTCGCCGCCGCCGGGCCGAGCCCCTTGATCGCCTTGGCGTCGAGCCGATGAATGGCGGCCAGCAGCTGTTCCTCCTCCTGACAACACACGCACCTGTCGAGGAATGCCCCGAAGGCGCGCTGGTTCTCCGCCGTTTCGTAGATGTCAGGAATGCGTAGCTTGGGTTTCCACAGCCACGCATGGTCGGCGCCCTTGAACAACTGACGCTGCTCGGCGATCGACTTCACCACCGTCTCGAGCGACGACCCTCTGTACACGTTTCCAAAGGTCGCGTCCTCGATCTCGCGGACGACGGCCTGCAACCCTCGGCGGATCGACCGGAAGTTCTTGAGGCGTTCCTCCCAGAGGAACCACGTGCGGTAGGTAGCCGAGGGGTCGTCACGCCACCGTGTGATCAGCAGGCGGACCGGGTCTTCGACGGAGTGTGGCATTCGAGCGCTCAACGCCGGGTTCTGATGTGCGATGTGCGAACGCTCACCGCCGCGCATAGAGCGACGTCTCGCCCGAACGCGTGAACGCGGTGACGTCGTAGTGCTCGGCTCCTACCTCCATCCCTGGCGCCCCCTGTGGCATTCCTGCGACTGCCAGGCCCGCGATGGCCGGTCGTTCGCGAAGCACACGCTCGACCAGATCGAGCGGGACATGCCCTTCGAAGACGTAGTCGCCCACGACCGTGGTGTGACAGGAGTACAGCGACGCCGGAACATTCGTGGCGCGCTTGAGTTCGACGACATTTGTCTCGTTATGCACCGAGGCCGCAAACCCGTGCTCGCGCGCGCGCTCGACCCAGCGCGTGCAGCAGGAACACGAGGGGCTCTTGTGCACCGCCAGCGTCCCAAGGGCGCTCAGCGGCGCCATGGGGTGCCAGCGCCAGAGCCCCACGGCAGACACCACGATGACTGTGGCCACCGCCGCGAGCGCAACACGCCGCAGCGTTCGCGCGCGCGTGACCCGCTCGGTGCGATGCGCTCGGCGACGCTCCGACTTGCTGGTTGCCCTGGGTAATGCGTCACGGTGTTCAACAGACATGGGCCACCTCCTTTGGCAAGCGCTCGCGTCGGAGCGCGGAATCGTCGGGTGACACGCCGGAAGCACGTCGCACGGCCGTGACGATCACGACACGTGTGGCGCCGGCGACGCGCCTTGGGCAACTGGGGCAACACGCATCGCGCGCGCTTGCGCCTGCCGAAGCTCACGCTGCTTGAGGAGCGAGTAGATCGCCGGAATCACCAGCAGTGTCAGGACCGTGCTTGACACCATCCCACCGATCATCGGAGCGGCAATCCGCTTCATCACGCTCGCGCCCGCCCCGTGCCCCCACATGATCGGCAGCAGCCCCGCCATGATCGCCGTGACCGTCATCATCTTCGGGCGCACGCGCTCCACGGCTCCCTCCATCACCGCGTCATACAGGTCATGCAGCGACGGGATGGCGCCTTCCCGCTGCCGCCGCGCACTGATCTCGTCCCACGCATGGCCAAGGTAGATCAGCATGACCACCCCGGTCTCGGCGGCAACGCCGGCCAGCGCGATGAAACCGATCGCCACGGCCACCGACCAGTCGTAGTTCAGCGACCAGAGGAACCAGAGACCGCCGACCAGCGCGAAGGGCAGCGACAGCATCACGATGAGCGTTTCGCCCACCTGCTTGAAGTTGAAGTACAG
>CAZVDJ010000195.1:0-7276 GCA_964626245.1 uncultured Gemmatimonadaceae bacterium | reverse complement strand
TCCTCCCCCGCGGGGGGGGGTGCGAGTGGCATCCTGGGGGTGATGGCCAGCAGGCGACGAATATCCTACCCCTCTGGACTCGGAAAAGCACTACCGGCAGGTTCCGGTCCCCGATCACCCCCCCCCGCGAGACCTGCATGCATCCACCGATCCGGCGCTCCCTCCTTCCCGCCGCGCTCCTTCTCTTCTCCCCGCTATTCCCGCTGCAAGAGCCCGGGATTCGCGGCTTCTCGCCCGCGGCGGCCCGCGCCCAGCGCGAGTGGGAGGGGCGCTTTCGCGCCCTCCCCGATACCGCCCGCCTGCGCAGCTACATGCGCCGCCTCTCGGCCCGTCCCCATCACGTCGGCTCGCCCTACCAGAAGGAGAATGCCGAATACCTGCGCGACCTGTTCGCCTCGTGGGGATGGGACGTGAAGCTCGAGCGGTACGACGTGCTCTTCCCGACACCAACTGTCCGGCGCCTGGAGCTGCTGGGTCCCTCCCGCTACGTCGCCAGGCTCGCGGAGCCGGCGCTCAAGGAGGATCCGTCCACCGCCTTCGTCGGCGAGCAGCTCCCCTCGTACAACGCCTTCTCCGGCGACGGCGACGTCACGGCGCCGCTCGTGTACGTGAACTACGGGGTCCCCGCCGACTACGAGGAGTTGGAGAAGAAGGGGATCTCGGTGAAGGGGGCCATCGTCATCGCCCGCTACGGCGGCTCGTGGCGCGGGATCAAGCCCAAGGTGGCATTCGAGCACGGTGCGGTGGGTTGCATCATCTATTCGGACCCGCGCGACGACGGGTACGCGCAGGGTGACGTCTATCCCAAGGGGCCGTGGCGTCCCAGGAACGGCGTGCAGCGCGGCTCGGTGCTGGACATGCCCGTGGCCCCGGGCGATCCGCTCACCGTGGGGATCGGCGCCACCGCCGATGCCCCGCGCATCGATCGCAAGGACGCACCGACGATCATGAAGATCCCGGTGCTCCCCATCTCCTACGAGGACGCGCAGCCGCTGCTCGCCGCGCTCGAGGGGCCGATGGCGCCCGAGGGGTGGCGTGGCGCGCTGCCCATTTCGTATCGCATGGGACCCAGCAGCGCGCGCGTGCGGCTGGCGGTGCAGCACGACTGGAAGCTCGCCCCGGCCTACAACGTCGTGGCCACGCTCAAGGGGAGCACGCTGCCTGACGAGTGGATCGTGCGCGGCAACCACATCGACGGCTGGGTCAACGGTGCCGAGGATCCCATTGGCGGGATGATCGCCGAGCTGGAGGAGGCGCGCGCCCTGGGTGAGCTGGTCAAGCAGGGCTGGCGTCCCGCGCGCACGCTGGTCTACGCCGGGTGGGACGCCGAGGAGCCCGCGCTCCTGGGATCCACGGAGTGGGCCGAGCACCATGCCGCGGAACTCAAGGCCAAGGCGGTGGCCTACATCAACACGGACGGCAACGGGCGCGGCTACCTGGGCATGGGCGGCTCGCACTCCCTGGAGAAGTTCATCAACGAGGTGGCGCGCGAGATTCCCGATCCCGAGACCGGCCTCACCGCCTGGAAGCGGACGCAGGCCCTGCTCATCCGCAACGGTGGCCCGGTGCAGCGGCGCGAGGCGCGCGAGCGCGGCGACCTGCGCATCGGTGCGCTGGGCTCGGGTTCCGACTACACCCCCTTTATCCAGCACCTCGGCATCGCGTCGCTCAACCTGGGCTACGGCGGCGAAGGGGGCGGCGGCATCTACCACTCCATCTATGACACGTGGCAGTGGTACGAGCGGTTCAGTGACAGCGACTACGTGTACGGGCGGGCGCTCGCGCAGACGGTAGGCACCGCGGTGATGCGGCTGGCCAGCGCCGAGGTGCTCCCGTACGGCTTCACCAACCTGGCGGAGACGGTCCGGGGCTACGCGGGCGAGATCGCGACCATGCGCGACGAGATGGCTGCGCGCATCGCCGAGCGCAACCGGCAGGTGGAAGACGGCGTCTTTGCCGCCACCACCGACCCGCGCGCACCCGAGAAGCTCCCCGCCGTGGCCCCCCTGCCGCCGCACGTGAACTTCGCGCCGCTGCACAACGCCATCGACTCGCTCGCGCGCGCGGCGGCGGCGTACGAGAAGGCGTTAGGCAGCGCCTTGCGGGCCGGGGCCCCGCCCGCTGCCTCACTGGCGCGCGTCAACGCCATGCTGCGCGACACCGAGCGCCACTTCATCAGCGACGCGGGGCTGCCGCGTCGCCCGTGGTACAAGCACCTGTTGTACGCGCCGGGCTTCTACACCGGCTATGGCGTCAAGACGCTGCCGGGGGTGCGCGAGGCCGTGGAGCAGGAGAAGTGGGACGAGGCCGATCGCGAGGTGACGCGCCTGTCGGCCGCAGTCGGCCGCGGGGCGGCGCACATCGCGGCGATGGCGGGGGTGCTGGAGGGGCGCTGACGCGCTCCCGGGCAATTCGGCGAGCTGCGAGTCGAACGGCGGGCGGGAGCGGCTTCGGGCTCCCGCCCGCTGGCGTTCATCGGGCGTCGTGAATCTCCGTCAGGACGCGCCGCACGAGCGCCGCGTTCTGCGCCTGCGCGTAGGTGAGGAACCAGAGGCAGCAGACGCGGCCGCACCGTCCGTTGGGAAAGGTGTCGAACGCGACATGCACGCCGGAGTTGGACGACAGTGGGAACGCCTGTGCTCCCAGCACCATCGGATGGCTGGGGCCGGGCTGCCCTTCGCGCGAGACGAAGAACCATCGCCACCCATCCCCGGTGCTGTCCACCCACACGTACGACTCCCCCTCAGGTGCCCGGTACGGCCCGGGTGCACCCGTGCGCACCGCCCGCGCAATGATGCGTCCACGGGCCAGCGCGCGGTCGGGAATCGCCGCCGCGCCGTCCTCGGAGGAGAAGTGGATCACGGAGCGTCCGCTGTCGTCGCTCATCACCAGCGAGTCGCCACGCAGGTGACCGCTGCCGAAGCTCAGTCGCTCGACATAGCGCCTCCACTGTTCCGGCGTCGCCGTCCGGGCGTCCTCGAAGTCGGCGCCGGGCGTTGGGCGCCAGCTGGACGGCGAAGTCCTGCAGGTTGCCGCGAGCATCACCGCGGCGATGAGGCACAACATGGACGTGGCCCTTCGAGTCGCAGGCATGCGTGGATCCGGTGTTGAGGTGAGGTGCTGCCGCCAACGTGTGCCGTTATCGAATGCCCAGGTTGGTGAGGAGTCGGTTCCGCGCGGCGGCGGTGGCGCCGGTGGCGCGTGGCGTGAGTTCGGCCAGCAGGCGCGCCCGCCGGCGCGCTTCCGTGGAATCGCCGCGCCGGGCTGCGAGCTCGGACCATCGAAGGAGAAAGCGGGGGAAGGCCGCGGACTCGGACACGCGTTCGCCCAGCTGCCTGCCGCTGGCTGCCAGGGCATTGAAGGTGAGCGTGGCCAGCGTCTCCGCGGCCGTCGTGTCCCCCGCGAGCTGCAAGAGCTCCGTCTCCAGGGCGATCGCGTCGTATCCGGCGTCACCGGGGAGCCCCGGCGCGCTCATCTCCTCGAGCTGGTGCAGCGCCACCAGCGCCGCCGGCCGATCGCCGCGGGACAGGGCGTACGCCGCCTCCATGTGCACGTTGCCGCCGGCCGGCGTCCGCAGGAGCGGCGAGGCGCCCACGGTCGGGTACGCGAGCGTCACCGGCCAGTCCAGCATCGCCTCGCGCACGCCGCGGACTTCCGCTCTCGGCGCCGAGGCGGCGATGAGCGCCTCCACACGCCGCAGCAGCGCCCGAATCGAATCCGCGTCGAGTCCGGTCGCGGCAAACACCAGCAGGGCCATGGCCTCCCGCGCGGGCGCCACCGGAAAGCGGGGGGTCCCCGTCGCGGGATCGATCGCGATGGCCGGCGCCGCGCGCCTCGCCCATCGTGCCGATTCGGCGGTGCGGCCCACCAGCGCGTTGACCGACGCCAGCAGCTGCGCGTCGCCGGCATCCAGTGCCGCGGGTGAATTCATGAGCGTATCGGCGAGCGCCGCCGCCGCCGCGAACTGCCCGAGCTTGATGTGCACGCGAACTTGCCAGGCGAAGAGGCGCACCTGTGCGTCGGGAGCCCGGGCCAGCTGGCGTGCGCGCCGAAGCGCACCCAACGCGCCCACACGTCCTCCGCCGCCCGAGTCAACCACCAGCGCCCCCTCGAGTTCGAGCGCGAGTGCGTAGGCCTCGTGCGCGCCCGCATCCATCGGCGATGTCCGCACCCAGCGTTCCGCGAGACGGGTGAGCACGCGCCGGTTGCGCGCCACGGCCGTCCCCCGCGACGGAGGAGTGGCGGCGGGCGCCGCACGGAAGACGAGCTCACGCGGATACGGCACGAACGCCAGCGTGTCGGCGGCGAGTTCGGGAAACGCCGCGAACCACGCGCTGTCGTCGCCCTGGGAGACGCCCTGTCGCACGAAGTTGGCCTCGGCGAAGAGCAGTCGCCGCAAGCGAACGTAGGCGGTCGCGGAGAGTGCACGCTGGAACGAGGGAACGAGCTCGAACGCGCGCTCGTACGCCGCGATCGCCGAGTGCTGGCTGCTTCGGAAGCGCCAACCGGAGCGGCTCCTGGCGTCCTTCACCACCACCTGGTCGCGCGACTGGCATTCGCCCAGCCCGAACCAGGCCGCGAAGGAGAGCGAGTCCCTTGCCAGGATTCGGCGATAGCGCTCGCACGCCGCCGGATTGTCCTGCGACGCGAGGGCGACGAGCGCCTCGGCGTGCGCATGCTCTCCGCTCGTCAGGCGATCGGGCCGGGACGCCGCATGCGTGGCCCACTGGCGCCATCGATCGACGTCGTCACCCGAACGCCAGGAGGCCACCTGCGCAAGGCTGAGCGCGGCCCTGGCGTATCCCGTGTCCTTCTGGACGGCCGCAAGGAAGAGTGACTCCGCCGCCACCACGTCCCACGCGTCGAGCGCCGCCTGTCCCCGCACGTAGGCGCGAAGCGCGGCCACATCTCGCGTGCCTGGTCGCTCCGACGACGGGACCCCTGGCACGAGCCCTCGTACCAGCTCGTCGGCCAGCGACGAGATGGTGCTCCATGGATCCTCCTCGGCGGAGACGAAGGCCTTGGCGACATGGAGCGGGGTGAGCGAACGTGCGACCCGATAGACCGTCACGCGCACGTCGAGGTCGTCGCCTGTCGCCACCACTTCACCCCACACGACGAGCCGGGCGCCAAGCTCCTGCGCGATGTCACGGATCTCGGTGAGCGTCCGCGCCCCGTCCGGTCGTCGCTGCAGGACGTCTCGCACCCGCATCGCGTCGGTGAGCGGGAGCCCCTCCCACCGACCAAGCGCGTCGTACAGCAGGCGCGCGCAGTGATCGCCCGAGAGGAAGCCGCCAACGCTCGGCGACGAGTGCGCGAGGGGGAGGACCGCGATCGGCCCGAGCGCGTCGCTCTCCGCACTCGCGGCCCGCGCTCTCCAGAGCACCGCCCCCGCCAGCGTCACCACCACCGCCAGCACGCCAGCCGCAACCGCGGCCCATCGGCGCGACGACGCTCCCTCGATCGTCTGGGCCGATCCGATCGTCGGCGTTGCCGCCACCGGCGTCCGCGGCGTCGGCTTGGCGGCGGGTTGCAGCTCGCGGGCAAAGGCCGCCGCGCTGGGGAATCGCGCCTCGGGGTCGGTGGCCAGCGCGCGCTCCACCGCGCGCTCCACGTTCGGCGGCACCTCCTCGCGGAGCGTTCGCAGCGGGCGCGGCACCGAGCGAAAGCGGTCGGTCAGGAGCGCCTGCGGCGTGTCGCCCGCGTACGGCAGGCGCCCGCTCAGCATCTCGTACACCACGCATCCCAGCGAGTACAGGTCGCTGCGCTCGTCCAGGTCCCGCAACCCCATCGCCTGCTCGGGGCTCATGTACGCGGGCGTCCCCACCACCAGCCCCGGGAGCGAGACGTCGGAAACCGTGGAGACCCGGATCGCCCGCGCGATGCCGAAGTCGGTGAGCAGCGCGTGGCCGCCAGCTATCAGGATGTTGTCAGGCTTGACGTCGCGGTGCAGCACGCCGTACGCGTGCGCGTAGCCCAGCGCATCGCACAGCTCGCGCGTGAAGCGCAGCGCCTCCTCGATGGGCAGGGGGGCGGCAAGGCGCAGCCGGTCGCGCAGCGACTCGCCGTCCACGAAGGGCATCGTGTAGTACAGCAGCCCTGCGGCCTCGCCGGAGTCGAACAGCGGGACGATGTGCGGGTGCTGCAGCCGGGCGATCAGCCGGATCTCGCGGTGGAACCGCTCGCTCCCCAGCAGGCCGGCGACTTCCTCGTGCAGCACCTTCACCGCGACGACGCGGTCGTGCTTGAGGTCGATGGCGCGCAGAACCGTGCTCATTCCGCCCTTCGCCGCCATCCCCATCACCCGATACCGCGTCCCCAGCGCTGCCTGCACCTGCCGAGACAGCGAATCCATCGTCGTGCACCCGTGCCAAAGTCGGGATCGCCAACATACGTTACCCGCCTCGGACCGGATAGGGCACTCCCATCCCTCACCACCCGCGCCCACCACCGCCGTGCGCCTCTCCCGCTTCGCCGCACTTGTCAGCCGCGCCCGTCCGCGCGTCGTCCCGTTCCTGGCCGGCATCGTCGCGTTGGGCGGATGCGCCCCCGCCGCGGCCGGGCGCCTTGCGCCCGACCGCGAACCCTACGACGTGGTCATCGAACACGGCCGCCTGGTCGACGGGTCCGGCAATCCGTGGTTTGCGGGCGACCTGGCCATCCGCGGCGATCGCATCGTCGCCATCACCACGGCGGGCGGGTTGCGCGGGGCGACCGCCCGTGAACGCGTCGACGCGCGGGACCGCGTCGTCGCCCCGGGCTTCATCGACATCCAGTCCCACTCCTGGGACGCGCTGCTCTGGCAGGATGGGCGCGTGGTGAGCAAGGTGACGCAGGGCGTCACCAGCGAGATCCTGGGAGAGGCCACCACGCCCGCCCCCAGCAACGAGCGCCTGGAGGCGATGGAGGGGATCGCCACCATGCCCGCGCCCCGCGCGGCCCTGCAACGCAGCTTCAGGGGCGAGCGCGGCTTCGCCACATGGCTGGCGGCCATGGAACGCAACGGGATGTCGGTCAACGCCGGCTCCTACCTCGGCGCCACGACCGTGCGCGCCTATGTCATGGGCGAGGCCCCCGGCTCACCCGACGCTGCGCAGATCGACACCATGCGCGCCGTCGTGCGCAACGCCATGCGCGATGGCGCCTTCGGCATCTCCACGGCGCTCATCTATCCCCCCGGCGCGTACGCGGGCACCTCCGAGCTCGTCGAGATGGCCAGGGCGATGGCGCCATTCCAGGGCGGCTACATCACGCACATGCGGTCGGAGGACGACTC
>CAZVDJ010000194.1:6897-7303 GCA_964626245.1 uncultured Gemmatimonadaceae bacterium | reverse complement strand
ATCCGTACTTCCAGAAGAGCACGGGGAAGACCTACCTCTTCCTGGGAGATGAGGAGATGAACCGCGCCGGCCGCGTGTGGGAGGGGACCAACTACCGCGCGACGCTCGGCTCGGCTGGCGGCGTGGCGCAGACGTCGGGGGGGTACGTGCACATCGTCGACGCCACCGACCCCATGAACATGAAGAAGGTGGGGCGCTATCACCTCGAGGACTACGGCGCGCACGACATCATCGTCGAGGACGACATCCTGTACCAGGCGTACTACGACGGCGGCGTGCGCGTGGTCGACGTGTCGGGCGAGCTCCTGGGCAACCTGGCCGAACAGCGGCGCGAAATCGCCGTCTTCAAGCCGTTCGATCCCAAGGGGCTCACGGCGAACGCCTCGTTCGTGATGAACGCGATGCC
>CAZVDJ010000194.1:0-6887 GCA_964626245.1 uncultured Gemmatimonadaceae bacterium | reverse complement strand
AGGGACGGGTCCTCTTCACCGACTTCAATTCAGGGCTGTGGGCGGCGAAGCTCGAACCGCGGCCAGCGGTCACGCCCTGATCGGCAGACGAGAACACCAGAAGTCGAGAGGACGAGCATACGCGGTGGTGATCGCGAGGACGAGGCGACCGTTCCGAAGGGGGCGGTCGCCTCTTCGTTCGTCGGGAGAGCGCGCGCGAGGGTGCGTGCCGCGGCGGTGCACAATGGGAGGGCGGCGATTGTAACGAATGCGTGATGTGATCGTTACGTGACCTTCACAAATCGCTCGCGGTCTTTCATCGTGCACGTGGTTTCCCGCAGCCCGGACGCCGATGTCGCGACGCGCAACGCAGTGGCTCCGCAATCTCGTGACGGCCGCGATCATGACCGCCCTCGCCGCCGCGTGTGCTCCGCGCGCGCGAGGGATTGTGCCGGTCACTGCGTTCGCGACGGGGCCGGTGCGAACGCCCATGTGCGAGGGCGAACCCGGGCACGACGGCGCGCTCTTCTGGGCAGCCGGCGCACGGGGGACGGTGCGCCGCCTCCCGGTGCGCCTCGAGCTGCTTCCAGAGGTCTCCGCCTCGTGGCGACTGGATGGCCGGCTACGGCTGGATGAGGCGCTCGCGCCGTGGAACCGCACGGGACTCCCGGTCCGGCTGGCGCGCGCCGAGCCGGGAGACTCGGCGTCGATCCTCGTGACCGTCGTTCGCCGCCTCCCGCTCGATCCCGCCGACGGCGCGCTGGCGTATCGCGCCGGCGTCACGCACCTGCGCTATGACGCGAGCGGGGCGATCGGCAGCGCGCGCGTCGTGGTGGCGGAGGAGACGCCTCGCGGCGAGCCGTACTCCATCCGCGACCAGGTGGCGACGCTGATGCACGAGCTGGGACATGCGCTCGGCGTTCCGCACAGCGACCATCCCTTCGCCCTCATGTCGGCGCGGACGGTTGCCGGGTCGCTCACCGAGCACGACGTGGCGCTCGCCCGCGCGGTGTACGGGCGGCGCGGGTGTGTCGGCGCTCCGGCGGTCACGGCGTCGCGGCGCGACTGACGCCACGCTCGGCGAGGTTGGAGGCCGGCGTCGGCGGGCCTGGTTCATCGCGTGGAGCGCGTTGCGCGTTACCGATCGGGAGACGAGCATTGGTGGCCGCCGGGGGATCGGCGGCGTGCCGGTTCGTGCTCCCCAAGCCGCAGCGCCCTCCCCACACGATGACCGTCCCCATGTCCCAGCGCTTCACCTCCCCACGCCTGCTCGGTGCGTTCGGGCTCGCGACGCTTGCGATGTTCGCAATGCTGGCGTCGCTCGCCGCACCCGTTGGCGCCCAGCAGGCGCAACAGATCGACGAGGAGTACACGCGCCTGATCAAGCAGAACCTGCGTGATCCTCGCATCACCACCGAGCTGGTGGACCACCTGCCGGCATCCAGCACGGTCCCCACGCCGCTCAAGTTCCACGGGCGCATCGTGGGTCATCCAGGCGAACTGACCTACGCCCGCGACATCCATCGCTACTTCGAGGCGCTGGCCAAGGCGTCGCCGAGGGCGAAGTACTGGACCATCGGGAAGTCGGAAGAAGGGCGCGACATGGCGGTGCTGGCCATTGCCGACGAGGCGACGATCCGCGACCTGGACAAGTACAAGGGATACCTGTCGCAGCTCACCGACCCGCGCCGCACCACGGATGCCGAGGCGCGGCAGGTCATCGCGCAGGCCAAGCCGATCTACTGGCTCACGAGCGGGATGCACTCGCCCGAGACCGGGGGGCCCGAGACGCTGCAGGAGCTGGCGTATCGCCTCATCGTGCAGGAGACGCCGTACGTCCAGACCATCCGCAGCAACGTGATCACCTTCATCACGCCGGTGATCGAGGTGGACGGGCGCGAGAAGCACGTCGACACCTACTACTTCAACAAGAAGCGGGCGCAGGGGACCGAGCGGCTTCCGCTGATGTACTGGGGGAAGTACGTCGCCCACGACAACAACCGCGACAACATCGGGCAGTTCCTGAAGCTGTCGCAGCACGTGAACCGCTTCTTCCTGGAGTGGCACCCGCCGATCATGCACGACCTGCATGAGGCGTCGAACTACCTGTACGCCTCGACGGGCACCGGGCCGTACAACGAGGCGATCGACCCGATCACCATCGACGAATGGTGGCTCCTGGCCAAGACCGAGGTCATGGAGATGACCAAGCGTGGCGTGCCGGGCGTGTGGACCTACGGGTTCTACGACGGGTGGGTGCCCAACTACATGTTCTTTGCCGCGCACGCGCACAATGCGACCGGGCGCTTCTACGAGGTCCAGAGCTACGGTCCGGACACCAGCACCGTGCGGCTGGGGGCCACGCAGACGAGCCGCGAGTGGTTCCGCCCCAACCCGCCGCTGCCGCAGATCAAGTGGGGGCCGCGCAACAACGTCAACATCCAGCAGTCGGCGCTCCTCATCGCCCTGAACCACGTGGCGAAGAACCGGGAGACCTACCTGGAGAACTACTGGCTGAAGAACAAGCGGCAGGTGGACAAGGGGCGCGACGGTCCCGTGCACGCCTGGGTCATTCCCGCCGGCCAGCGCCGCAAGCAGGAGGTGGCGGAGGTGGTGAACGCGCTGCGCACGCAGGGGTTGGAGTTCCACGTGGCGGGCGCCGCCTTCAAGAGCGGGAACGTCGAGGTCAAGCCGGGGGACTACGTCATTCGCGCCGACCAGCCGTACCGCATCATCCCGGAGATGTACTTCTCGGTGCAGAACTTCGCGCCGGGGAACCCGCGGCCGTACGACGACACCGGCTGGACCTACCAGCTCACGCGCAACTTCACGGTGCGCGAGGTGACCGACAAGGCGATCCTGGCGCAGCCGATGACGGCGGTCACGGCCGACGTGAAGGCGGCGGGCGGGATCGAGGGGACGGGGCCGGTGGTCGTGGTGGAGCACACGACCGACAACACGCTCGTCCAGTTCCGCTTTGCGCATCCCACGGTGCGCATGCTTGCGGCCGAGGAGGACTTCGCCCTCAATGGCCGGAACTTCCGCGCCGGTTCCTTCATCATTCCCGCGGGTGACCGGGCGCGCCTGGATGCGTCGCTCAAGTCGCTGGGGCTCTCGGCGTGGGCGGTGGCGAACGCGCCCACGGTGCCGACGCACGAGCTGGACGTGCCGCGCATCGGATACGTGCACGCCTGGCAGCGCACGCAGGACGAGGGATGGGTACGCGCCGCGCTGGACACCTACGGCGTCCCCTACACCTACTTTGCCGACCAGAAGCTGCGCGACGGCAACCTGCGCGCGAAGTATGACGTGATCATCTTCCCGCACGTGGGCGGCAGCGCGATTCAGCAGGTGAACGGGATCGCGCGGACGTCGAACGATCCGCTCCCCTACAGGAAGTCGGCCGACACGCCCAACCTCGGCGCCCTGGACCAGTCGGACGACATTCGCGGCGGGATGGGGATCGAGGGGCTGACCGAACTGGCGAAGTTCGTCCGCGCCGGCGGTACGCTGATCGTCGAGGGGTCGACCACGACGATCTTCCCCGCGTTCGGCCTCACGACCGGGATCACGATCGAGGAGCCGCAGGGGCTCTTCGCCCGCGGCTCCATCATGCGCGGCCTCATCACCGACCGCCGGAGCCCGATCGCCTACGGGTACGACGGGGGACAGCTTCCCGTTTACTTCAACCAGTCGCCGGTGATCAATGCCGGAGGCGGCGGACTGCCGCCCGAGCTTGCCGCCTTCCTGGGAGGGGGCGGGGGACCGAGCCAGAACATCACGCCCATGGCCACGCGCCTCCGGTTGTCGCCGTGGGAGCGCGATTCGGCCGCAGCGCCCGCTGCGCCGGCCACCGACGACGGCGCGGCGCTGCGTGCGATGGCGGCGCAGTTCGGCCTCAACGCCGACCAGGGGCGTCCGCGCGTGATCATGTCGTTCCCGACCAACCAGAACGACATGCTCCTGTCCGGCACGCTGCAGAACGGCCAGCTCCTGGCTGGCCGTGCGCAGGTCGTCGATGCACAGGTTGGCGACGGGCACGTGGTGATGTTCGGCATCCGTCCGTTCTGGCGTTGGCAGACGCAAGGGACCTACTTCCTTGGCTTCAACGCCATCCTGAACTGGAACGACCTCAACGCCGGCAAGGCGGCGCCCGCGCGCACATCGACCAACACCCCCGCACCGTCCCGCTAGCGGACGGCAGCGGTTGCAGCGCAGTGAGATGACATTGGGCGCGCCGGTCGCAATCGCCGACCGGCGCGCCCTTCGTCTTCGATCTCGTCCCGGTCAGCGCACGATCGCGCCGCCGCTCCACCGTCCGCGTCGGCCACCGGTCGGCTTCAGGCCGCCTTCACGTAGGCACACCCGGCCTCCTGCGCCATGACGCAGGCAAAGATGCCCGACGGCTGCAAGATCACCCCGGGAACGAGCGCGTCGACGACGATCTTGTGTGCTGCCTCGTCGCTGACCTTGTCGGCCTGCTTGACCAGGGGCATCACGAGCACCTGGACCGCCAGGTCGCACGCCAGGACGATCGCGCCGCGAGCGAGTTGCTTGTGCAGCCCGGCCTGGCTGAAGGGCGCCGGGATCCCGTCCTGCTCATCGAGAAGTGCCGGGTTCTTCGCCAGCGGCTGCATGGTGAGCGGGTGCGTCACGCCCTTGGCCTGCCCGATGCCATAGCGGTCCCAGAAGGTCTGCCGGAGCGCGAGGATGATGGCGTTGTGTCGCAAGACGATCACTGGTGACAGCTCGGCCGGCGTGCTCTTGAGCACTTGCTGGTACTGTCCGAACCACGCATTCGCGCGCCACACGCCGATGCCGCTCTCCACTTCGGCGACATCGAAGAGTGCCTTGTGCTTTCCACCGATGCGCTTCGCCCAGGAGACATCCCATGGCGCCTGGGCGGCGCCGTCGTCGATCCCCGCGTGCAGCTCCCGCGGTGAGGAAGCGCCGCCGGCAGGGAGTCCCGCTGCCATGGCGAGCGAAGGAGAGAGTGACCACGCGCCGAGGGCGGCGACGCTCCCGGTAGTGCGCTCGAGAAACTCGCGACGCGACGACATCACAGGCCTCGCTGTGAGAGGGATCCTAAAGGGAAGAGGCCAGGCAGTCGCCGCAAGCGGACCCGAGCACTGCCAGATGGTGCGGCGCTTCGCGACTTCTTTGCACCGGGCGTAGCTGATGATCGTTGGATACGCTAATTGACGAGCGTCCGGCCCGGCCGCCATAAAGGGGCGCCCAGACTCATCGCCTTGCATCTGCCAGGTCACGACCATGCGCCACGCATCGCCAGTCCAGCCCGTTCACCCCCGCTGTTCACCGCTTGACCGCCTCCGGTGTCCGCTCGTCCGGTTGCTGCTGCCGGCGCGCGCCGCACGATGCAGCTTCGTGCGGCGTCCGATCGGCAACCGGTCACCGACCTCACGAATGGGGCGCGCTCTCGTGCTGGCCAGCCTGCAGGCCAGCCTGCTGGCCGCGTCGTCCGTCGGCTCGCAGGTCCCCGACGGATGGCCGTCGGGGCGGAGTCGCGCGCGATTCGAGATCACCGTCCCCGCCGCGGTGCGGTCGACGCCGCTCACGGGGCGGGCGTTCGTGATCCTGGCGCGCGCCAGCCAGCCGGAGCCTCGGCTGCAGATCGGGCGCATCGGGACGCCGATGTTCGGTCGCGACGTGGTGCAGCTGCAACCGGGCCGTCCGGCGGTGGTGGACGGGAGTGACCTGGGGCACCCGGTGTGGGACCTGGCCGACATTCCAGCGGGGACCTACTGGGTGCAGGCGGTGATCAACGTCTACAGCGAGTTCCGGCGCGCCGACGGCAAGGTGGTCTGGATGCACGACGACCAGTGGGAGGGGCAGCAGTGGAATCGTTCGCCGGGCAACCTCTACTCCACGCCGCGACAGGTCACCATCGATCCGATGCGCAGCGACGTGGTGCGGCTGACGGCCGACCAGGTGATCCCACCCATTCCGTTTCCGGCCAACACGCCATGGGTGGAGCGCTTCCGCTTCGAGTCGCCCTCGCTGTCGAAGTTCTGGGGACGCCCCATCTACCTGGGCGCGACGGTGCTGCTGCCACGGGACTATCACCGCTCCACGATGGCGTACCCGGTGCTGTACGAGCAGGGGCATTTCTCGTCAGGCGCGCCGATGCGCTGGGAGGAGGGGAACGAGTTGGGGCGCGAATGGGTGAAGGACGACTTTCCGCGCGTGCTCGTGGTGACCTTCCAGCATCCCACCCCCTACTTCGACGATTCGTACGCCGTGAACTCCGTGAACAACGGGCCGTACGGCGACGCGATCATGCAGGAGCTGATTCCCGAAGTGGAGAAGCGCTATCGTGTGCTCAGGGAGCCATGGGCGCGCTGGCTGCACGGCGGCTCGACCGGCGGGTGGGAGGCGCTGGCGCTCCAGATCTTCCATCCCGACTTCTTTGGCGGCACGTGGGCGTACTGCCCCGACCCGGTCACCTTCACCGACGTGGAAGGGATCAACATCTACAAGGATGGCAACGCCTTCTACAAGCAGGTCACGGAGTGGCACCGGACCCCCACGATCAACTCCCGGGAGGTGAACGGCGAGGTGCGACAGACCTCGCAGCAGCGCAACTGGATGGAGCTGGCAAACGGAACGAAGGGACGATCGGGGCACCAACTCGACATCTGGTCGGCGACGTACGGCCCGTTGGGGGAGGATGGGTACTTCAAGCCGCTCTTCGACAAGAAGACCGGGGCGATCGACCGGAGCGTGGCCGAGTACTGGCGCGAGCATTACGACCTGCTGGAACACCTCAAGCGGAACTGGAGGACGGTGGGCCCCAAGCTGGTGGGCAAGCTGCACATCTACATGGGCGATGCCGACACGTACTTCCTGGACCGCGCCACGCGCGACCTGGAAGCGTGGATGAAGACAAC
>CAZVDJ010000193.1:0-7306 GCA_964626245.1 uncultured Gemmatimonadaceae bacterium | reverse complement strand
GGTGCCCGCGGTCACGCCGCGGTCGAGCAGCGTGCGGCGCCGGGTCGCGGAGAGGACGCCGGCGGGGATGGCCGCCAGGAGCGAGAGCAGGAGCGAGACGGCGATCAGCTCCAGCGTGGCGGGGATGCGCTCGCCCAGCCGCACCGTCACCGGTCGCCCGTCGGCGAACGAGAAGCCCCAGTCGCCCACGACGAACCCCTTGAGCCACGCCAGGTACTGCACCGGGAGCGGCCGGTCGAGCCCTAACGAGCGCCGCAGGCGCTCGATGTCCTCGGGGCGGACGTTGGGATTCTCGAGGTAGATCGCCAGCGGCCCGCCAGGCGCAGCGTGCAGCAGCGCGAAGACGAGCACCGAGATGAGGAGGAGCAGGGGGATCGCCTGCGCGAGGCGACGGGCCGCGGCGGTCAGCACGGGGGGATTGTACCGCGTGGGGTCCCGCCGGCGCTATCTCCCACTGCCCCCCTCCACCTCCCATTCCCACACATTCCAGAAGATCCCGGTGTTCGTCGGGTTTCCCTTGAAGTGGCGCAGCGTCGCCGGCACGGCGTCCAGGCGCGTCACGTTGTACAGGGGAATCTCGGGGACCAGCTCGGCCAGCCGCTGCTGCGCTGCCACGAGCAGCGCGCGCCGCGCCCCCTGTGCCACCGTGCGGTCGGATGCATAGAGCAGCTTGTCCAGCGAGTCGTCGGCCACGTAGTTGATGTTGCGCCCCCTGGGCGGGGTGCGGTCCGAGGCGAAGAAGAGCGTGATCTCCGGATCGCTCGGCATGTGCCACCAGTGCAGCATGGCGTCGAACTTTCCCTCGAACCAGAGCGACGAGATCGACGTCCCATCCACGAGCTGGATCTTCAGGTCGACCCCCACCTCCTTGAGCTGGCGCTGCACCGCCTGCGCGATGTTCTCGCGAATGGCGAAGCCGGCCTGCGTGATGAGGGTGAAGGCGAGCGGCGCCCCGTCCTTCTCGCGCACTCCGTCGTTGTTGGCGTCGGTCCACCCGGCCTCGTCGAGCAACGCCCTGGCCCGTGCCACGTCGAACGGGTACCTGGCCACGCTGTCGGTATACGCCCACGACAACGGCTGGATGGCCCCGTGAGTCACCGGCGCCAGTCCGTCGAGCACCGTGCGGACCAGCAGCTCACGGTCAATCGCGTGCACCAGGGCGCGCCGCACGCGCACGTCCTGGAACGCCGGCACGGCGCGCTGGTTGAGCGTGATGTGCTCGTACGAGTTCCCCATCATCTGGTGGATGGAGAGCCCGGCAACCTCCTTGAGCTCGCGATACTTGTCCCATGGCACCAGCGCGGCCACGTGGGCCTCCCCGCTCTTGAGCTGGTTGATGCGGGTGGTGGTGTTGGGGATGAACTTGAACAGGATGCGCTCGATCTTCGGGTACTCGGCGCCGCGCCCGTAGTTGGCCACCTTCTGCAGCAGGATGTACTCGCCCGTCTTCCACTCCACCACGCGGTACGGGCCGGTGCCTAACGGGTTGCGGTTGTACTCCGTGGCGTTGTCGATGTCCTTCCCTTCCAGCAGGTGCCGGGGCAGGGCGCCGCGGATGAACTGGATCTCGTACGGGGCGTACGGTTCCTTGTAGTGCACCACCGCGGTGAGCGAGTCCGGCGTCTCCACCGACGTGATGCGGTCGAAGCCATCGGTGCTCTCGGGGTTGTAGTCGGGCGAGTTGATCGCGTCGACGGTGAACTTGATGTCCGCCGACGTGAACGGGACGCCATCGTGCCAGCGCACCCCGGGCCGCAGCCTCCACGTCACGTCCATCCCGCCGTCGGCGCGCATCACGACACCGCCGTTCTCGGGCGTCGGGACTTCGGTCGCCAGCAGCGGGACGACGTTCATCTTCTCGTCCGTGGTGACCAGTCCCTCGATCACGCACGTCTGCACGTCCTCCAGGATGTGCGTGCTGAAGCGGTTGAGCGTGTCCGGCTCGCGATCGTAGGCGATCACCAGCAGCGCGTTGGAGGCCCCCGTCGCCCCGTTCCCGCCCTCGCGGGCACAGGCGGCGAGCGCCACGAGGGCGCACGCGGCCGAACGCGCCATCCACCGGTTGCCCACGCGCCGGCGCAACGGCGCAGGGAGCTGCTTCAGCGTTCGTGGCGACCAGGCGAGCGAAGGGAGCATCGACATCGGCAGAGGGAGGGGCGCCCGGGCCCTGCGGCGCCGGGACGCGTGAGGAGAGGCACCGCGCCCGCCCGGTGTCAGGACGGGCTGTCGCTGGTCAGCAGGCGACCGGCGATCGACACGGGGATGGCACCAAAGGAGAGCAAGCGATCGTGAAAGTCGCGCAGCGAGAAGGCCGGGCCAAGGCGCGCCTGCTCGCGCGTGCGCAAGGCGTGGATCTGCGACGTGCCTAACCAGTACATCAGGGCCGTGCCGGGAAACATCGAGTTCTTCACCGCCTCGGCATGGGCCGCCGCCGGCGGCATCCCGACCTGCGCCGCATACAGCGCCACGGCGTCGTCAAGGGTGCGCCGCCCGGTGTGGAACTCCAGGTCGACCAGCGCGCGCGCCAGCATGCGAACCCGCGTCTGTTGCTCCGAGACCTGCTCGGCCGGCGTCAGGAAGCCGCACTCGTCCATGAGGTCGGTGGCATAACACGCCCACCCCTCGGCCATGGTGCCGCCCAGGAACATCGCGATGCGCGAGGCGCAGTCCACGGCGGCGAGCCTTCCCACCTGCAACGGACTGCGCGCCGCGTACCAGTTCTGCACGTGGTGTCCCAGCGCGCCGTGATGCACGACGTGGTTGAGCTTGATCACGCTGTCGTTCCAGGCCCGCAGGTGCCGCTCGGCAGCTTCCGCGTCAAGCCCTTCGATGGGTGGAACGACGTAGTCGTGCACCTCCGGCCATTCGAGCGGCGCCGGCGAGCGGTAGAACAGGTAGTAGAGCGACGGCGCCGCAAGCCGCGTGGCCTCGGGATAGGGCACGTACCGGATGGGCGCGTCGGGCCAGGTGACCAGGTCGCAGGCTGCCGCCACGGCGTGGCAGGCGTCCCAGGTACGGGCAAAGGCGCCGTAGTACTCGTCGGGTGCGGGATGCGCGGCGGCGAGCCGCTCCTGCACGCCGGCCAGGCCGGCGGCATCGACGCGTTGGGCCATCTCCACCAGGCGGGCGCGCTCCGCCGCAAACGCGTCGCGCACCTCGGCCAGCAGGTCGTCGACCGATCGGTCGCACCAGTGCCCGCGTCGCACGAGGAGCTCCAGCATGTCGGCCCCGGCGCTTCGCGCCGCTTGCGGGTCGCGCGGGAGCCCCGCCAGCTCGGCGGCGAACCCCTCCACCGCGCCTAACGCCAGGTCGCCCTCGCGCCGCAGGGCCGCGCGCAGGTCGCCGGGAATGCCGGGCGCCGCACACCACGCATCCAGTCCGGGTCCCAGCAGCGCGCGCACACCGTCACACTCCTTCAGCGCCTTCGCGGCCCAGCTCTCGGGCACCGGCGCCTGGGCGATGACCGCAAGCGCCGAGGCGAGAAAGCGCGGCAGTTGCGCCAGCCGGGCGCGCACCATGCGCGCGCGTTGCGCCACCGGGGCAAAGTCACGGATCAACAGGGAGATGACGGCGAACGCGGCTTCGCCGATCACCAGCGATGGGTTGCCGCGCTGGAAGTGTCGCCCCTCGAGCTCGGCGACCTGGATCTCCAGGAACGAGTCGGCCAGCGCCAGGTCGATCGCGACCCAGTCGCGTCGCGCGATGGCATCCTCCAGGGTGCCCGGGGCCACGTCGGCAATGCGCGCCCGCTGTGCACGCATTGCTGCCGTCAGCTGCTCCGCCCCTGCCGCCGACCAATCCGGCAGCCGATGGTCGTGCTCGTGCATCCCGGAGAACGTCGCGTTCACCGGCCGAGCCGCGAAGTAGTGCGAGAGCAGCGAGGTCAGGACTCCCTCTCGCGCCGCCGTAGTCCCTTCTGGCGAGGCAACGCCACCCAGACTCCCGTCCCCCGTTTCCCGTCCCCCGCCGCTCCTCACCGCGGCAGCGGCAGCGAGACCCAGCGCCGCTCCCGGTACGAGGCCTCGACCGCGTTGATCACTTCCTGCACCCGGGCCCCGTCCATGAAGTCTCCTTCATTGCGGTCGTCCTCGGCCAGGATCTCGCCGATGAAGGATGCGGTGAGGTTGGCGTAGAAGAGCGTGCGCCAGGACTCCGCCTTGCTCCCGCCGGGGGGATAGAACTCGGGCGGGACGGGAATCTCCTTGAACTCCACGTCGTTCGGCTTGGCCGCCTTGAGCGACTCGCACACGCCGAACTCCTCCACCAGCCGGCAGATCAGCGCCCCCTCGCTTCCGTAGATGCGCGCCTCGATGCCAGGGTAGTTGCCGACAGTGACGAAGGACGTCTGGATGCTGCCTAACGCCCCGTTGGCAAACTCGCCGATGAAGATGTCGCCGTCGTCGATGTTCATCCGCATCATGCGTCCGGTCGCCCGCACCATGCGCTCGGGGATGAAGTTGCGCATCGTTCCCACGACGTTCGCATAGCCGGCCCCCACCGCCCACGCCCCGATGTCGATGATGGGGGCGCCGTATCCCTCCAGCGACGACACCTGCAGCACCGACTGGTCGGCATCGACGTCCACCTGGCGCAGCGGGTTCATCGGGTCCAGCCACTGCGAGTTCTGCTCGTAGCCGTTGAAGATGAAGGGCGTCCCGATGAAACCGGTGTCGATGAGGTGCTTCATGTACCGCATCGCCGGCGCATACCGGAACGTGAAGCCAAGCTTGGTCTTGAGCCGCTTGGACCGCGCCAGTTCGGCCGCGCGGATCGTGTCGCGGAAGTCGAAGGCCACCGGCTTCTCGCACAGCACGTGCTTGCCGGCCTGCAGCGCGGCCCACGACAGGTCGAAGTGCGTGGCTGACGGCGTGCACACGTCCACCAGGTCGACGTCGCCCCGCTCGATGACGGCCCGATGATCGGTGTGGACCTCGGGGATCCCGAACTCGGCGGCGACGGCCTCGGCCAGGTGTCGCTGCGGATCGCAGACCGCCACCACTTCACATCGGGCGTCTCGCTTGAAGCCCGGGATGTGGGCCAGTCGGGCCCAGGCGCCGGCGCCGAGGACGGCGACGCGGACACGGCGGCTGGGCGAGGGAGTGGACGACGACAAGAGAGCGGGGTGGGAGTTGGGACCAAGCGGCCAGGATGGGGTACGAACGGCGGCGAATGTACGTGGCGTGCCCGAGGCCAGCCAGCCGCCGGTGGCTCGCCGCTTGCTGCATCTTTCGGCGCCCCTCTTTCGCCCTCACACCCCGTCTCACCCTCCCAATGGCGCGTCGTCACCGTCGATTCCTCTCCATCCTGAATGCGGTGCTGCTCGCCACGCTGGTCGTTGGCGCGCAAGGGTGCACCCCGTCCGCGGACGGAGCCGGGCAGTCGAGCAGGCCAAAGGGGAAGGGACGCAAGGGACGTCCGCGCCCAGGCGGCGGTGCGGGCCCCATGGGGATGGCGGGAGGGATGGGGGGCGGCGGGATGATGCGCCCGGGGGACGCGTCGAATCTGGAGTCGGCCAGCGGCTACATCATGAAGGGGACCGACATGCTCATCTTCTGGCCATGCGGCAAGAGCGGCTACTACTTCATCGTCCCCTCGCCCATTGCCAACGCCCGCATCGCGCAGGACTACAAGTTCGCCACCAAGCGCCCGTATGCCACGATGTACGCGGAGCTGAAGCTGCGCTACGTCGAAGACTCCATCACGCGCGGCAACCGCCACTATGCGCGCTATGCGCAAGTCATGGAGTACACCCAGCGCTCGCGTCGCGACGCCGCCTGCCGCGCGCCCAGGACGCAAGTCGTCTCTGACGAGATGCAGAGGCTCGAGGCGTTCCGCGTTGACGCCTACGCGCGCTAGCTCGCACTGATCCGATACGGCGCCGCGACTACGCCGCCGCCGGCGACGCCTCCGAATTGCCAGCCTCGCGTGAGACCTGGCCGAGGAGTCGCACCACGTGGGCTCGTTGCAGGTAGTACAGCCAACCGCCGTACAACAGCGCAGCGAGAAGGACGGTGCCGCGGGCCACGGAGGCTCCGTGTCCCTCGTGGAATGAGCGCGCCGCCTCGCCGAGCAGCGCCGTCGCGCACCCCCACGCCGCCAGGCGCGGCAGGGCCCCCCGATACAGGGTCACCACACGGCCGCGGAACTCCGCAACCATGTATCCCAGCAGCGTGTGCGCCGCGACCAGTTCCAGGAATCGCAGGATCTGAAGCTTGGTCCAGGTGGAGGCAACACCGGGAAAGCCGAAGCCCACCCGCCAGCCGTCCACCCCTTCCAGGAGCGGTGCCGCCGTGAGCACGATGAAATAGGTGGCAAAGGCGGGGGCCGCCGAGAGGAGGAGCGGCACCTCGAAACGGCGGTTGCTGGCCAGGGCGCCGAGCCCCCTGCTTCCCTGAAAGTGGGCGAGCCCGCCCACGAGCAACGCGGCCCCCACCACGATCACCGGGCGCACCGCCAGCGCCGGAAAGGTCCCGGCAAGGAACCAGGCCACCGCCCCGACCGCCGTCCCACGGGCGCCGAACCCTCGCACGGGGCCGAAGTGGTGACGCTGGATTCCACCCAGCAGGCTCGCGCCAAAGACGCCGAGCAGCACCGCCAGGATGCCCCGCTCCACCAGCCCGCCCGAGGCCAGGGCGTTGAGCCACAGCAGCGGGACCAGCAGGTAGATCAGCCCCATGAGGGGGAGCTCGAGCGACAGCCGGCCTATGAGCGCTCCGTCCACGCGCGCGCGCGGCGCCAGCCGACCGAAGGCCCAGGCACCCAGCCAGGCTCCGGCAGCGTTCGTCGTGACATCCAGCACCGAGGCGTACCGTTCCCGCTCGAACAGCTGCGCCGACTCGATCGCCATGGACAGCAGGGCACCCAGCCAGAGGACCGAGAGCGCCGAGTGCCGGTACCCTTCGCGGCGCGCCAACTGGAGCAGGAAGCCCAGCGGCATGAAGAGGAGGACGTTGGCCACGATGTCGACCACCCCTCCGGTGAACATCACCCGCCAGCGCGTGGGCCAGTCGAACTGGAATGGGAGGAGGGTGATGATCAGGGTGACCGCGAGCATGTACGCCAGGAGTCCCGCCCCGAGTCGGGCACCCGTCTGGTCGGCCGCTCCGCGATCCGAAGCGGACGCACCCGGCAAGTCGTCCTCACCGCGACCGCCGTCCGGGCGACCGGTCGTCCAGGGGCGGAGCTGCGGGGGAGCGGCGGGGTGAGCGGGGTGCTCGGATGTGAGCTTGGACGGCACGCTGGTCGGGTGGCAACACGGGCGAGTATCGGCACTCCACCCGTCGTTCCTGTTGCAGCGAATGCCCGA
>CAZVDJ010000192.1:0-7310 GCA_964626245.1 uncultured Gemmatimonadaceae bacterium | reverse complement strand
GGCGAGAAGGCGCTCTGCGAGTAGAGCAGCCGCAGCTCCTCGAAGTCGGGGTCGAGCGTCGACTTCACCAGGCGCTTGATGCGCTTGCCGGTCTCGCCGTCGCCCAGCCACAGGTCGGGGAAGACCTCGCCGCGCAGGAACGACCCCTGCGAGATGAAGGCGATGTACTTGCCGTCGCTCGAGAACGAGGGCGCGATGAAGAGCTGGCTGAACCCGCCGGACTTGCGCGCGTTGAGCAGCGGCTCGGCGAACTTGCGCGCGCGATCCAGGCTGGCCACCTGCGGGAGGTGCTTCACCTGCATCGCCTCGCGCCACTCGTCGCTCAGCTCCTCCAGCGAGAGCCCTAACTCGCGCTTGAAGGCGCGATCGATCCCGACGTTCGGCACGGCGTTCATGATCTCGCCGATCACGTCGTCGCCCCAGCGCTTTCCCACGTACTCCCACAGCGCCTCCCCGTAGCGGTACGGGAAGAAGAGGTCGGGGCGGATCGTCATCTGCTCGATCGTCGGGAGCGTCCCGTTGAGCGAGGCGTCACGCACCAACGACTGCGTGAGGATGTGGTTGGGCCCCAGCGACAGGTACTCCGCCATTCCCTCCATGAACCAGAGCGGCGGCTGCACCTGCTGCAGCGTCTGCAACCCGCCGCCGGCGCGACCGCGCGCGAAGATGTCGTACTGGAAGGCGTGCACCAATTCGTGCGCCAGCACGTGCTCGAACGACCGGAAGTCGCCGGTGAAGGGGAGCAGGATCCGGTGGCGCAGCGCCTCGGTCACCCCCCCCGTCCCCTCGCCCAGGTCGCCCGTGACGTTGTTCTGGCCGAAGTCGGTGCGCGACCGGAACAGGATGAGCGGCTTCTTCTCGCGATACTGGTGGTTGAGCATGCGCGAGAGACGTCCGTACGACCGCTCGGCCATGCGCGCCGCGTCGACGATGACGTCCTGCATCTCCGGGTAGTAGTGCACCAGGAAGTGCTCGGTCTCCAGGACGCGCCACCGGAACTTGTCGAATTGCACCTGGTTCTGGCCGAAGTACATCTGCCCTTCGGCCGACGCCAGCGGGAGGACGGCCGCGAGCACCGCGGCCTGCGCCGCCATGATCCATCGGCGCCCTGCTCGGACTGTCGAAACGCGCCCCTTCATGCGGTTGCTCCTTGATGCCTGATCGGGACGACGGTCGCGTCCCCCCACAGCCGTTCGAGCTGGTAGTAGCTGCGCATTGCCGGATGAAAGACGTGCACGACCACGTCGACGTAGTCCAGGATCACCCAGCGCCCCTGTTCGATCCCCTCGGTGTGCGTGACCGCGTTCCCGCCCTTCTTGAGCTCTTCCTCCACCCGCTGCGCCGTGCTGCGCACGTGGGTGTCGGAGGTGCCGCTGGCGATGACGAAGTAGTCGGTCATGTCCGTGACGCCCTTGAGGGACAGAATGACGACGTCGGTGGCCTTGAACTCCTGGCAGAGTGCGGCGATGCGCTGCGCCAGGGCCGAGCTGTTGCGGGTCGCGGTGGCGGTTGACGCCATGCAGGGGAGGCGGAGGAGGTTCACCTTCTAGCGACTCCTCGGCGGAAAGGTTCCGGCAGCTGCCGGGCCCCGCCGCGGGTCGCGCCAACCCCAAGCTTAACGCCCGCACCACATCCCAGAAACACGCCGCGCCGTGCCCCCCCTGACGTCACCCCCGTACGCGAAGAAAGGGGGGCCGCCTCGCCGGCCGCCCCCCTCTCGTCTTCTCGTCTTCTGCCCTTCACCTACTGCTTGATCACCCACACCTTGATCTCGGGCTTCACGTCCGCGTGCAGCTTGATCGGGACGCGATAGACGCCGAGCGCCTTGATGGGCTCGTGCAGGTCGATCTGGCGCTTTTCGATGTGATGCCCCTGCGCCTCGAGCTGGTGGGCGATGTCGGCGGCCGTCACCGACCCGAACAGCTTGCCCTCCTCGCCCACGCGGGCCGAGAACGTCAGCGAGATCTGCTCGAGCTTCGAGGCGTACTCCTCGGCCGTCTGGCGACGCGAGGCCTCGGCCGCCTCCAGGCGCGCCTTCTCCTGGGCGATGCGCTTCTTGTTCCCCTCGGTTGCCGACACGGCGACGCCGCGCGGCAGGAGGTAGTTCCGGGCGAACCCCGCCGAGACCTTCACCAGGTCTCCCGGCTGTCCGAGGTTCTCGACAGCCTGTCGCAGGATGACTTCCATGGTCAGCTCCCGTCGTTATCGATCGTGGTGAGTCGTGTGCAGACGCTATGCGGCGGGGCGGGTGCGCCCGCGCCAGTCGATCCACGTGTCCCCCAACCCCAGCCCCAGCGAAAAGACGCTGACGACCGGCCAGGCAAGGAACATCGCAATGAAGAACAGCAGCCGCACGATGCCGCGCGGCGAGAGAAACCAGTCCAGCACGCCCAACCCCCGCAGCGCGTAGAAGGCGCCGAAGAAGAGGAGCAGGTTGAGCCCGATGCCCCGGGCCTCGTGCAGGGTGGGGACGACCAGCAGCGTCACTCCCAGCACCACGCCCCACACCAGCTGGTCGTTGAAGCGGAACTCGCGCAGCGCCTTGAGCGGGGCGCCGATCCGGGTGCGCGAGGCGCGGTGATACAGCGACCACGCCAGCCCGAGCACCGCCACCGACTCCAGCCCGAGGAGCGCGGGGAAGAGGCGCGTCGAGAGGGGCGGCAGGGCGCGGAGCTGCGCCTCGCCCTGCTGCACCATCGCCGACACCACCGGGTACTTCTCCAACACAGCCTTCCACTCCGCCGAGGCGGCTCGCGCCGACCACTCGACTTCCGCGGCCGTGATGCGTCGCCCGAACTCGGTGGACATCGCATCGGCCAGGGCCGACGGCGACCCCCGTGTCACCATCACCACCGCCAGCGCGACGCCGAACGCGAGCGCGGTGGCCGCGAGCGCTCGCGTGAGGAACGGATGCCGAGGGGCGGTGGCACTCACCACGCCAAATGACGCGGCGAGAATCGTCCCCCATCCCCGCGCCAGGGCGTCGAACGTGCCGGCCCCGGGCACCGGACCGCTGAGAATCCAGATGGCAAGCGCGATCCAGAGCGCCGCCAGCCATGGCCGCCCGCCGTTCATCCAGCCCAGCAGGGCACAGACCGCCATCGCCGGGGCGATGAGGATGATCGTCTGCTCGATGGGGACGACGAGCCGGAGGACGGCGACGAGCGGAATGGCGAGCGTGAGCAGGAGGACGGCGATGACGCGCCGCCACCCCCGCTCACGCGGGGCGGCGGCGAGCACCGGCACGGAGGCCGGCGTCGACGAGGTCGCGGTCACCGCCGTTACTCCCCGACGTCGTTAGGCGCCGGCGTGCCCGCGCTGGTACGGGATCAGCGCCAGGAAGCGCGCCCGCTTGATGGCGGTCGCCAGCTGCCGCTGGTGCCGCGCGCACACGCCGCTCAGCCGGCTCGGGAGGATCTTCCCGTGGTCGGTGATGAAGCGCCCCAGCGTACGGTCGTCCTTGAAGTCCACGTAGTGCACACGCCCTTCACAGAAGGGACAGCTCTTGGTTTGGCGTCGCATGGCTCAGTCCTCGTCCTCGTCGTCTTCTTCGCGGCGGCGGGCCAGGGCGGCTTCCTCCTCGGATACCGGCGGCGCCCCGAGCTCGTGCTCGTACAGCGTGATCAGGTAGCGGATGACTCCCTCGTCGAGCTTCAGCGCACGCTCGAACTCGGGCAGGGCAGGGGGCTCGGCGACGAAGCGCGCCACGATGTAATAGCCCGTCTCGCGACGCCCGATCTTGTAGGCGAGCTGGCGGCGCCCCCAGTGGTCGACCTTGATTTCCTCGGTCGCGCCCAGCAGGGCGTGGTGCTTGGCGAGTTTTTCCTGGATGACGGTGTCTTCGAGTGTTGAGTCGAAGAGATACACCGCCTCGTACTGACGAGACATGTCGGCAATCCTCCCTTTGGTCGTGAACCGCCCCCCGCTGGTTGCCGGAAACGGGAGGAGGGGAGGGCGCCCAACCGGGCGCCGGCGAATTGTCCGCGAAACGTAGCGGGCTTCTCGTTGAATACCAAGGGGTTACATTGCCAGCATGTGCGGCCGCTTCGGACTCACCCGCCCTGAACGCCTGGACCTCGAGCGCTTCGGCATCCGCGAGCTTCCCCCCCTGGTGCCGCGCTTCAACGTCGCCCCGGGGAGCGACATCCTCGTGGTGCGCGAGCGCGAGGGGGAGCGCGTGGCCGACCTGGTGCGCTGGGGGCTCGTCCCCTCGTGGGCCAAGGACCCCTCGATCGGGAACCGGATGGCCAATGCCCGCTCCGATTCCGCCTTCGAGAAGCCCGCCTTCCGCAACGCCATGAAGACCCGGCGGGCGCTCATCCCCGCCGACGTCTTCTACGAGTGGCAGGTCGTCCCCGGGCAGAGCCGCAAGCAGCCGCACGCCATCCGGCTGCGCTCGGGCGAGCCGTTCGCGATGGCGGGGCTCTGGGAGTACTGGCGCGCGAAGGGCGAGGACGAGGAGGGAATCGTCAGCACCGCGATCCTCACCACCGACGCCAACGCGCTCATGGCGCGCATCCATGACCGCATGCCGGTGATCATCGCGGCCAGTCAGTACGACGCGTGGCTCGATCCTCGCACGCCGGCTCCTGCCCTGCGCGACCTCATGCAGCCCTGTCCCAGCGAGTGGCTCGAGGCATACCCCGTATCACTTCGCGTCAACAACCCGCGGGCCGACGACGAGCGCGTCCTGGAGCCCGTGTCGGCCGACTGACCGCTCCGGCGGCGGGGCATCGCCGGCGGCGGAGCTATCCCGTCCGGAGCTGCGCAGGGGGCTCGGAGGCCTCGGAGGTTGCCCGGTCCCGCCGTCAGTCGCAGAGAAACGGGTCGGCGCGGGCCGCCATCAGCAGGCACTGGTAGTCCACCAGGACCGGCGGAACGGTGGCATCGAACGACCAGGTGATCACGCGTCGCGTCCCCTCCCGCACGATCTCCAGCCGCACGCTCCCGCCGTCGGGGCGCACGATGTTCGTGGGGCCGCGATATTCGGCGCGCAGCGCCCGAAACTCGCGCCGCGCCGCGGAGGCGAAGAGCTCGCGCAGCAGCGTCGGGGAGACGTTGCCCTCACGCACGACGACGAGCGCCGTGCAGCTCACGCCGATCGGCGCGCTGCTGCACTCCCGCACGGCGTAGCGCCCGGCGGCGGAGTCGATTCGCGTCTCCTGCCGCACCTCGCGCCCTCCCGCCACGCCAGCGCTCGTGAGGACGACGCGCGCCGCTTCGCCGGGCGCTGGCGACTCCGGGCTGAACGCATCGTCGTTGCAGCCGGCGGACGAGGCGGCGAGCAGCAGGACCGGGACCAGCATCCGTGCGTGCCGCCGGCGCGGCTTCGCGCGCCCGGGGGCCGGCGCGTCGGCGGACGTCACGCCAGCGCCCGTGCGGGCGCGATGACTGGAAAAGGGCAGGGGGTGTGTCACGGCGGAAGTGGCGACGAGGTGTGTACTCACTCGTAGGACGTTCCGTGCGCCGAAGGCTAGCGGGAGCGGCGCGGACGCGTGCGCACGGCGTGACCGGCCGTGCGCCCCCACGGGCCGGCCGTCAAACGTTGAAGCGGAAGAGCATCACGTCGCCGTCCTTGACCACGTACTCCTTTCCCTCGCTCCGGACCGCCCCCTTCTCGCGCGCCTCCTTCCACCCGCCCAGCCGGGAGAAGTCATCGAACGACACCGTCTCGGCGCGAATGAAGCCGCGCTCGAAGTCGGTATGGATGACTCCCGCCGCCTTGGGGGCCGTGTCGCCCTGGTGAATCGTCCAGGCGCGCACTTCCTGCTCACCGGCGGTGAAGTAGGTCTGCAGCCCCAGCAGGTGGTAGCCGGCGCGAATGAGCCGGTCGAGTCCCGCGGACTCCAGCCCTAACGAGGCCAGGAACTCCACGCGCTCCTCGGGGGGAAGTTCGCCCAGCTCGGCCTCGATCTTTGCCGAGAAGGGCACCACCTCGGCCTGCTCCGCGCTGTTGGCGATTGCCGCGCGCAGGGCAGATAGGTGCTTCCCCTCATCCCCGTGCAGTTCGGCTTCCGTCACGTTGGCAGCGTACAGCACCGGCTTGGCCGTGAGCAGGCTGAGGGGGGCGAGCATCGCCTTCTCCTCGGCGGTGAGCTTCCCCTCCCATAGCGCCTTTCCTTCCGTGAGCAGCGCGAGCGCGCTCTCCAGCACCGGGAGCTCCGCCTGGGCCTCCTTGTCGCCCGTGCGGGCGGCGCGCTGCACCTTGTCCAGGCGCTTCTCCACCACACTGAGGTCGGCGAGCGCGAGCTCGAACTCGATCACCTCACGGTCGCGCACCGGGTCCACGCCACCCATCACGTGCGTGATGTCGGCGTCCTCGAAGCAGCGCACCACGTGCACGATCGCGTCCGTCTCCCGGATGTTGGTCAGGAACTTGTTCCCCAGCCCCTCCCCCTGCGACGCGCCCTTCACCAGCCCCGCGATGTCGACGAACTGCACCACCGCGGGGACCGTGCGCTTGGGCTGCACCAGCTCGGCGAGCTTCCCGAGGCGCGGGTCGGGCACCTCCACCATGCCCACGTTGGGCTCCACGGTGCAGAACGGGTAGTTGGACGCCTGTGCAGCCGCGGAGGTGAGGGCGTTGAAGAGGGTGGACTTTCCGACGTTGGGGAGGCCGACGATACCGAGGCGGAGCATTCTCGAGACGGGAGACGGGAGACGGGAGACGGGAGAGGAAATGTACCAGTGCGGAAGGAAAGGATGATGGTGTCGCGAGCGGTCCCTCGCATGCTTCTGCATGCATCCGTTCCGACGTCTCGCGGTTTGGCGAAAGGCGCACCTCCTCGCGATCTCGTGCTACCGTGTCACCGAGGCCGTGTCACATCGGCGAATCCCCCACATCGCCGATCAGCTCTGTCGTGCTGCCTTCTCCGTACCGACCAACATCGCCGAGGGGACGGGGCGAGATTCGCCTGAGCAGTTCGCCAGGTTCCTGGAAATCGCGATCGCGTCGGCGCGAGAGGTCGACTACCTGCTGCTGCTCTCGGTGGAGTTGGGCGCCATCACCACCAGCGACCATGCAAAGCTGGAAGCGCGAACTGACGAGGTATGCCGTATGCTCGTCGCGCTTCGCGCGACGGTGCGCACGCGCACGCTCCCCCGAGCAGCAAGATCCCCACTCGCAAAGGGAGCATCACGGAAGAAGGCCAGCGCGTCCTCGCCGCGCTGACCCTCCCGTCTCCCGTCTCCGGTCTCCCGTCTAGGCAATAAACCAGGGCGCCAGGACCAGGCTCACCACGCTCATCAGCTTGATCAGGATGTTCATCGCCGGGCCGGAGGTGTCCTTGAACGGATCGCCGACCGTGTCG
>CAZVDJ010000191.1:0-7337 GCA_964626245.1 uncultured Gemmatimonadaceae bacterium | reverse complement strand
CGCTCACCGAGATCAAGACGCTGCAGGAGTACACGATCCGTCCGCGGCTGCGCACGGTGCCGGGCGTCTCGGAGGTGAACACATGGGGCGGGTTCACCGAGCAGGTGCACGTGGAGGTGGACCCGGTGCGGCTGGCGGCGCGCCGGCTGACCATCGCCGACGTGCACCGGGCGCTGGCCGACAACAACCTCACCTTCGGCGGCTCGTACCTGGAGAGCGGCGGCGAGCGCTTCACGCTGCGCGGGCTGGGGCGCGTGGACGGGGCGGCCGAGATCGAACAGATCGTGATCACCGCGGCCGCGGGGACGCCGGTGCGCGTGCTCGACGTGGCGCACGTCACGTCGGGCTCCCTGCCACGCCAGGGCGCCGTCACCAAGGACGGCGTGGGCGAGGTGGTGAGCGGGATGGTCCTCAAGCTCAAGGGGGCCGACTCGCGCCGCGTGATCCGCGACGTGCGCGCGCGCATGGACGAGATCCGCGCCGCGCTCCCGGCGCACGTGGAGATCACGCCGTTCTACGACCAGACCGACCTCGTCAGCCGCACCACGCGCACGATCACCAAGAACCTGGTGGAAGGGGGGCTGCTGGTCATTGCCGTCCTCTTCCTCTTCCTGCGCAACGTGCGCGCCTCGCTCATCGTGGCGTCGGTGATCCCGCTGTCGATGCTCATCGCCTTCTGCGCGATGTACCTCTTCGGTTACTCGGCCAACCTCATGAGCCTGGGGGCGCTCGACTTCGGCCTCATCGTCGATGCCTCGGTCGTGATGGTGGAGAACTTCGTGCGCCGGCTCGAGCGCGGCACCGAGGGCGAGCGCATGGTGCTCTTCCGCTCCGCCGCACTGGAGGTGGGACGCCCGATCCTGTTCGGCATCGCGATCATCGTGGCGGTGTACATCCCCATCTTCACGCTCGACGGAATGGAAGGCCGGATGTTCAAGCCCATGGCCTTCACCGTGGTGACGGCGGTGCTGGGCTCATTGCTGCTCGCCCTCACCTACGTCCCGTCGATCAGCGGCTGGCTGCTGCACCACCACGAGGAGAAGCGCAGCCCCTTCTTCGAGGCGCTGAGCCGGTGGTACGAACGCTCGCTGTCGTGGGCGCTGGCGCGCGGCGTGCGCCTGGTCGGCGTCTCGGCCACGGTGGTGGCCGCCGCGGTGGTGTCGTTAGGCTGGATCGGGACCGAGTTCATGCCCAAGCTCGACGAGGGGTCGATCCTGATCAACACGCGACGCCTGCCGTCCATTTCGCTGGAGGAAGCGACACGCCTGTCGCTGCAGGCCGAGCGCATCGTGAAGCGCTTTCCCGAAGTGGTGACGGTGGTGACCAAGGAGGGACGCCCCGACCTGGCCACCGAGGCCATGGGGCTGTTCGAGGGCGACCTGTACGTGATCCTGAAGGAGAAGGACGCGTGGACCACGGCCGAGACCTCGGACGAACTCGTCGCCGCCTTCGACAGCGCGCTGGCGGTCATTCCGGGGCTCACCATCTCGTTCACGCAACCGCTGGCCATGCGGCTGGACGAGGCGGAGAGCGGCATTCGCACCGACCTCGGGATCAAGGTGATCTCGCCCGACATCGAGCGGAACAACCGCATCGGCGCGCAGATCCTGGCCATCCTCGGGACGGTCCCCGGCAACGCCGACGCCGCCGTGGAAGTGAGCGAGGGGTCGGGACAGGTGGCCATCCGCGTCAAGCGCGACGCGCTGGCGCAGTACGGCCTCTCGGTGGCCGAGGTGCAGCAGGCGCTGGAACTGGCGATGGGGTCGCGCGTGGCCAGCGAGCTGGTGGACGGCCCGCGGCGCGTGGGACTGGTCGTGCGCTATCCCGAGACGCAGCGCAACGACGTCGGCGCGCTGGCAGCCCTCACGATCCGCACTCCCTCGGGGGCGCTCGTCCCGCTGTCGTCGGTGGCCGAGGTGACGTCGACCACGGGGCCCGAGCTCATCGGCCATGAGGATGGGCAGCGGCGCACGCTGGTGCTGAGCAACGTGCGCGGGCGCGACCTGGGGAGCTTCGTGCAGGAGGTGCGCGCACGGATTGCCCGCGAGGTGCAACTCCCGGCCGGGACCTTCCTGGAGTGGGGCGGGCAGTACGAGAACCAGCAGCGCGCCATGCGGCGCCTGGCCGTCGTCGTCCCCGTCTCGCTCCTCCTCATCTACCTCCTGCTCTTCGCCTCGTTCCGCTCGGTGACGCAGTCGTTCCTCGTCCTCACCAACGTCCCGTTCGCCCTGGTGGGCGGGATCGCGGTGCTCTGGCTGCGCGGGCTCAACCTCAACCTGTCGGCGAGCATCGGCTTCATCGCCCTCTTCGGCATTGCGGTGCTCAACGGGGTGGTGCTGGTGACGCACATGAACGCGTTGCGGCAGGAAGGGCGCGCGCTGGACGACGCGGTGCGGCAAGGGGCGGCCGACCGCCTGCGCCCCGTGCTGATGACGGCGCTCGTCGCCTCGCTGGGCTTTGTCCCCATGGCGCTCTCGCACTCGCCGGGGAGCGAGGTGCAGCGTCCGCTGGCCAGCGTCGTGATCGGCGGGCTGGTGACCAGCACGATCCTCACCCTCTTCGTCCTTCCCACGCTGTACCTGGCGCTGGAGCGCTGGCGCGAGCGGCGCCGCGCTGCCGAGGATGCGGAGTGGGATGGCGAGGCGATCACCGCGCTCCCCGGGACGGCAACCGGCGAGGCGCGCGCGTAGATTGCGGCGGTCCGCCGCGCCGCGACGTCCCCACGTCGGCAGGCGCGGCGCTTCGTTCCCCCTTCCGCGCGCCCGCACGCCATGACTGCCCCGCTCACCACCTTTTCCGACGACGAAGCCCTCTTTCGCGACGCCGTCGCCGCCTTTGCCAACGACGAAGTGCGCCCGCGCGTGGGCGAGATGGAGCGCCAGGGCAAGGTCGACCCGGCACTCATCGCCAGGACGTTCGAGCTGGGGCTGATGGGGATCGAGGTGGACGAGGGACACGGCGGCGCCGGCGGCTCGCTGATGATGGTCGCCATCGCCGTGGAGGAGCTGAGCAAGGTCGACGCGTCGGCGGCGATCCTGGTGGACGTGCAGAACACGCTCGTGGAGTACCCGCTGCGCACGTACGCCACGGCCGAGCAGAAGCAGCGCTACCTCACGCGCCTCACCAGCGACACCGTGGGCTCGTACGCGCTGTCCGAGGCCGGCTCGGGTTCTGACGCCTTTGCGCTGGCCACGCGCGCGCAGCGCGACGGCGACGACTGGGTGCTCAACGGCCGAAAGCTCTGGATCACCAACGGCGCCGAGGCAGGGATCTACATCGTCTTTGCCAACGCCGATCCCGCCGCCGGCTACAAGGGGATCACCGCCTTCATCGTGGAGCGCGACTTCCCGGGCTTTGCCGTGGGCAAGAAGGAGGACAAGCTCGGCATCCGCGCCTCGAGCACGGTGGAGTTGCTGCTGGACAACTGCCGAGTGCCGGCCGCCAACGTGCTGGGTGCCGTGGGGCAGGGCTACAAGATCGCCATCGACACGCTCAACGTGGGACGCATCGGGATCGGCGCGCAGATGATCGGCGTGGCGCAGGGTGCGTTAGGCGCCGCCACCGCGTACCTCAAGGAGCGGCGCCAGTTCGGCAAGGCGCTGGCGGAGTTCCAGGGGATCCAGTTCCAGGTGGCGCAGGCGGCCACCGAGGTCGAGGCGGCCCGCCTCATGGTGTACAACGCCGCGCGCCTCAAGGACGCGGGGCACGACATCGCCCGCGAGGGGGCGATGGCCAAGCTCTTCTCCTCGCAGGTGTGCGAGCGCGCCACTTCGCTGTCGGTGGAGCTGCTGGGCGGCTACGGCTACACCAAGGACTACCCGGTGGAGAAGTTCTACCGCGACGCCAAGATCGGGACGATCTACGAAGGGACGTCGAACATGCAGCTGCAGACGATCGCCAAGGCGGTCTTCAAGTAGCGTCGCGCCGGCCCCGCGCTGCCGGCGCGGTGCCGGCGCGGTGTCTCAGCGGCGCGCGAGGGTCGCGTCCGGCGCGGGCTCGGCCGACGGGCGGCCGAGCAGGAACCCCTGCGCGAAGGTGGCGCCGTGCGCCTGGAGCCAATCCAGCTCGTCCTCGCTCTCGATCCCCTCGGCGATCGTGGCGATGTCCAGCCGCTGGGCGATCTCGAGCACCTTGGCGGCGATCACCGCCTTGAATGGGTCCGCGTGGACGTCGCGCACGAGTTCCATGTCGAGCTTGAGGTAGTCGGGGCGCAGGCGGTGCAGGACGTTCAGCGAGGAGTAGCCCGATCCCACGTCGTCGAGCGCAACGCCGAACCCGGCGTCGCGGTAGAAGCGCAGGATGCGTTGCAGGTGCGCCGCGTCGCGCACCTCTTCGGTCTCCACCAGCTCGAAGATGATGCGCTCGTGCGCGATCCCGGCGGCGTCCACCGCGGCGACCGTGCTGCGAAGGCAGGTGGCCGGGTCGTAGACGGAGGTGGGGGAGAAGTTGATCAGGATGCGTCCCGACAGCGCCGCCTCCCGGGCGCGCTGCACCGCGGTCCTGCGCGCCGTCAGGTCGAGCTGGAAGAGCAGCCCGGCTTCCCGGGCCGCGTCGAAGAGGCGCCCCGGCGCCACGAGGGAGCCGTCCTGCGCCACCCCTCGCGAAAGCGCCTCATGGCCGAAGAGGGTCCCGTCCGCAACGCGGAAGACCGGCTGGAAGTGCGTGGTGAGCCGCGACTCCCGCAGCAGGTCGATGAGCCAGGTGGAATCTCCCTGCGAGGACAACCGGGCCAGCGTCATCACGCTCCCCAGGTCGAGCGGCCCCGGTTCCCGATCCGACGTGGTCACCACCGCCGTCACCTCGCGGCGCTCCACGTCGCCCAGCGCCGCGCCAAGCCGCTGGACGATGTGAGGGAGCTCGCCAGCCGACGCGTACACCACCATTGTCTCGCCATCCCGCAGCTCGAACCAGTGACCGCCCTCGCGCAGTGCGCGCTCTGCCTTGCGCTGGATGTGGGCGATCGGGAAGGCGAGCCACAGGCGTCGTGCTGCGTCGTCTCCGGTTTCCGGGAGCTGCTCACAACGGGCGCACGGTCGGCGCGATTCGGGACTGCAGGGCACGGAATGGCGGCAGAGGGGAGAGCGTCGAAGAGAGTATCGACACACTCCGGCAGGTCGTGAACACGCGGCCGCGCGTTCCGTTCAGCGCACGCAGTCGTCGGGACCGCGACGTCCTCCCGCGAGTGGTGGCCGGGGCCGGATCCCCTGCGGGTCAGGGATCGACGCGCCCAGTGAAGATCCCGCGTCGCACGCGACGCGCCCTGGCCGAGGCGGTGGGATCGGTGATGATGCGCTGCGACGTGCTCACCGTCAGCCGCACGGTGAGGGTGAGCGTCACCTCCGCGCCATCGCGACGAACCGTGACCGGGATGCGCTCTCCCTCGGCGCGGCCGTAGCGCTGGCGAAAGCGCGGGCCAAAGCCGCTGGTGACGGCGACCTCACCAATGCTCACCAGCTCGTCGCCCGGGCGAACACCGGCCGCCTCCGCCGAACCGCCCGGCTCCAGCTCGGTCACCAGCACGCGCGTCCCGGTGGAGTCGAGCGCCGTCAGCACGCCGATGCGCGGTTCGCGCAGCGAGTCCACCTTGAGCCTGAGCCCCGCCAGGGGCAACGTGGTGGCCCACGGGAACGGCTCGCGTCCATCGATGTAGCGCGCATTGAAGGCGGCGAAATCCTTCCCTCGGGCGGCGCGCGTCACCGCCCCCCACCAGTCCTGCGCGGTGAAGCCCCGCCCCTCCCTCGTCACCTTGGCGTAGACCTCGCGCATCACGGCGTCGAGCCCGGCCGCGTTGTCGCTCGCGTCGCGAATGAGGATGTCGAGCAGCAACCCCGCCAGCGATCCCTTGGGATAGTACAGGTACGCCGTCCCGTCACCCGGATGCACCCAGGTGGAGAGCGAGGCATCCTCGAGCGCCACCGGCGGCGCGGCGTCCACCTCGCCGATCTTCCCGGTGGTGATCTGCAGGAACTCGGTGGAGTCGATCACGCCGCCGCGCAGCAGCGCCAGGTCGGCGTAGTAGTCGGTGATCCCCTCGCTCACCCAGAGCCAGGTGGTGGGCTGCGCCTGGTCGTAGCGGTACGGGACCAGGTCGGCCGGGCGCATGCGCTTCACGTTCCACAGGTGGAAGATCTCGTGCGCCGTGATGGAAGGGAGCGCGGTGTTGCCGATGATGTACGGCGTGTAGATCCCCAGGTGCGAGTTGGCGTGCTCCAGCGCACTCCCGCCCGCCATCGACGAGTCGAAGACGGTGAGGATGACGTAGCGGTCGTGCGGCGACTCGCCGGTGACGGCGGTCATGGGCGGGAACATGCGCTGCACCTGCTCCCAGAAGGTCGCGCGGTCGGTGCCCGACAGCGCGCCGCGCGGGTAGCTCGCCAGCTGCACCCACTTGTCCTCGACCTTCTGGGAGTCCACCTCGATGGCCCCGACGAAGAACGGCATGTCCACGAGGTCGTGATAGCTGCGCGCCTGGTAGTGGCGCGGGCCGATGACTGACATGCCGGTCGACACCTGCCACGCAGGCTCGGTCACCACGCGCACCTCGGCGCCGAACGAGAGGTCGCGCCCCTCGGGGTACAGGAAGAGGTTGGTCCCGTTGAAGAAGGCGAAGTCGTCGCGCGACCACGCCATGGCGTTGTCGAGCGAGTCGGCGCGGTAGTCGAAGGTGACCGTGACCTCGCGCGCCCCGGCAGTGGCGACGCGCCAGGTGTCGTGATCCAGCTTGTCCCAGGCCAGCGGCTTGTCGTTGGCGGTGGCCGAGAAGGCCGAGACGTGGCGGGCGAAGAAGGAGAGCTCGTAGGCCCCCGGCGTCCAGGCTGGGAGCGACAGGAGGACCGCGTCGCGCCCGGTGACGGTGAATCGCGTGGTCACCTTGAGCGTACGCTGCGCCGCCGACTGCCGCGTGAACGCCACCTCGTAGCGAAGGGCGCCGATGGGCGCCGATACCTCGGGGCGCGAAGCGCGTTGGGCCCCTGCCGGGAGCCACGGGGCGGCGAGGAGCGCAAGGACGAGGACGAACCGGAGGCGGTGCATGTGTGAGGAGGGAAGGCTGGCTCCAAGGTAACGATCCGAGGGGCGTGCATCCCGCCGGTGCGCCCATTCACGCACCGGCCCCCCGGTCACGTCCCCCCGCGGCGGTGTGCAAGTTGTCCGGCGTCCGACGTCTCCCATGCAAGCGGGCCCCGAACCAGGGACCCGCGCGACCCCTTCATGGGAGCTGCTCCATGTACCGCCGCCGCGTTTCACCTGCCGCCCTGCTGGTGCTGGCCGCCCTTGCCAGCGCTGCCGCCATCGCCGCCTGTGGCGAGCGCGCCGCCTCCACCGCCGCCAGCGACGAG
>CAZVDJ010000190.1:0-7370 GCA_964626245.1 uncultured Gemmatimonadaceae bacterium | reverse complement strand
GGCCCGGTGACGAGCACGGTGGCATCGTTGTCGTTGAGCAGCTCGATCAGTCGAAAGATCCGCTGCATGGCCGCCGAGCGCCCCACGATCCCCTCGAACGACGGGACGTCCTCCGCGTGCGCCTCGCCTTCGGCGCGCCGGATCATGATCGCCGTACGCGCGCCCGCGTTGCCGCAGTGCGTTCCGGGGGCGATCGGCCCGAACGAAAGCGAGACCTGCAGGCGCCGCCCGTCGGCGCGCACCAGCTCCGCGGCCAGTCCTTCACGGCGCACCCGCGCCTCGATCGCCGACTGCAGCGCCCCGCGTGCGCCGAACTGTTCCTCGCCCAGCAATCGCGCCAGCGGCATCCCCCGCATGGCATCCTCCTCGAAGCCGAGCCACTCGGCCAGTGCGTGCGAGGCGGTCATCACGCGATGTGCCTCGTCGGCAATGATGTAGAGCCGCCCCAGGCTGCCGAGCAGCGTCTCGAGCTGCTCCGAGGTGCGAGGCGTCGAGCCCGCATCCGCCAGGCGCACCGTCTCCACCGCCCCGACAACCTGTCCCTCGTCGTCTCGCAGCACGCGTCCGGCGCGCACCACCTCGATCTCCGTCCCGTCGGAGCGATACAGCTGGAGGTGCGCGTCCCGGACCTGCCCGTCCCGGAAGACGCCGCACCCCTTCAGGCACTCCTTGCAGCGGATGAGCGAGATGCACGGCTTGCCCAGCACGTCCCGCGCGGCGAAGCCGGTCATCGCCTCCAGCTCGCGGCTCACGGCGGTGAGCGTGCGATCGGCATCGACCTGGAACCAGCCGACGCCCGCCAGCTCGGCGATGGCGCGCGCGGCGTCGGACGTGATGGGAGCGACGGGCGCCATGGATCCCATCGTCTCCTCAGCTCCCAGGGGTACCGGCGGCTCCCATGGTGCCGCGTGCTGTGCTCTGACCGGATGGACGCGTTGCATGTGCAACACGATGATGCAACGTGGCGTTGCACGGCATCGGGCGATAGCCGTCCGCAGACAGGGCGAACCCCTACGACTCCCCCGCACCGCCGCCTTCGGCCGAGACGCATGCGGAGGAGTGGCGCCGCGCCCTCCGCGCAACCCCGGCCTCGCACCGGGCGACCTCTCCACCGGCAACGGCGTGCGCATCACCGGGGCGCTGTACCCGGACTCGATGCACGGCGATGGAATCGACCCGGGGCGCCCCACCGGACCGACGTGCGCTCGCGCGCCGACCGCGCCGGATACACGGCCGTCGTCCTGCTCTGGTGGAAGCCGGCCAGCCGACGGCAGCTGAGCGAAGGGCCCCCTCGCGCCCTAACGCGAGGAGGCCCCTGTGTTACCCGACCGCTCGGCGCGGTGCGCCGGACAGCCAGTGCGGATGCTGGTCCCGATCGCTCGGGAGCGCGTATTCCGTGTGCTACCAGCCTCTGGCGATCCGCGCCGTTCTTGGGTCAGTAGACAATGGATCACCTCCTCGCTGCAGGGTGGACGTTGAGGGTGCGGTGGTGCGTGAGAAGATAAGGGCGGACGTCGCGGTCGCAACCGCGCGGGGGGGAGGCCATCCGCTTTGACGACGGGTGGGCCCCGCGGTAGGATCGTGCCGACTCCGCGTCCCACCCCAGAGGTCGTCATGACACGCACTGCCCCGATCGCGCGCCGCCGCCCTACGGTGGCGCGTCGCGCCCTGGCCCATCGCGCACGCATGGCGCGCGTCCTGGCCGTCGCCATCCCGCTCGCCCTGGTGCCGGGCGTGCTGGCGGCGCAGCCCGGCGCCGCCGCCGCCCCGCGCATTCCCGCCGAGTCGTACCGCCAGCTGCAGTGGCGGACGATCGGTCCCGAGGGAAACCGCTTCAGCGCCGCAGCCGGCATCCCGGGCGACCCGCTCACCTACTATGTCGGCGCCGCGTCGGGCGGGGTGTGGAAGACCACCGACGGCGGTGTGAACTGGGTCCCGCTCTTCGACGGGCAGCGCGTGCAGTCGATCGGGTCGCTGGCCATCGCCACGTCGGACCCGAACGTGGTCTGGGCCGGCACCGGCGAGGGGAAGATCCGGTCGCACATCTCGCTCGGTGAGGGGGCCTACAAGTCCGAAGACGCCGGCAAGTCATGGAAGCTGATGGGACTGGAGAAGACCGGGCGCATCCCGCGCACGGTGATCCATCCGCAGGACCCCAACGTCGTCCTCGTCTGCGCGCTGGGGCACGCGTACGGCCCGCAACCCGAGCGCGGCGTGTACCGCACCACCGACGGCGGCGCCACCTGGACGCGCGTCCTGCACGTGGACGAGAACACCGGCTGTTCGGACCTGGCGATGGACCCGAGGAACCCGCGCGTCCTGTTCGCGGGCATGTGGCAGCTGGAGATCCACACGTGGGGGAGGACCAGCGGTGGGCCGGGGAGCGGACTCTTCATGTCGCGCGACGGTGGCGCCACGTGGACGCGCCTCACCGGACGCGGGCTCCCGCGCGGGCCGGTGGGAAAGGTGGCGGTGGCCATCGCCCCGTCGAACCCCGATCGCGTGTACGCCCTCATCGAGACGGGCGACGGCCTGCCGTGGAACGGACAACCGACCGAGAGCGGGCAGCTCTGGCGCTCCGAGGACAGCGGCGAGAGCTGGGCGCTGATCACGCGTGACCGCAATGCGATGGGGCGCGCGCACTACTACTCGCGCATGGCCGTTGCCCCCGACGACGCCGATGAGGCGTACTTCCTCACCGCCTCGTTCTCCAAGTCCATCGACGGGGGGACGACGCTGCGCGTGCTGCAGGGGCGGCAGGCCCCCGGCGGCGACCACCACGACATCTGGATCGATCCCACCAACGCCAACCGGCAGATCGTCGCGCACGACCAGGGACTCTCGATCACGCAGAACCGCGGCCAGACCTGGTATCGCCAGCGCCTGCTCAACGCGCAGATGTACCACGTCACCGTGGACAACGAGATCCCGTACAACGTGCTGGGGAACAAGCAGGACGAGCCGTCCTATCGCGGACCATCCAACTCCCGCGTGATGGGAGGGCGCGGCCAGGGCATCTCACGCGGCATGTGGCACTCGGTGGGCGGCGGCGAGAGCGGCTGGGCCACCCCCGATCCCGAGGACTCGAAGATCGTCTGGTCCACGGCGTCGGGATCGGGGATGGTGGGCGGGATCGTGGTGCGTTTCGAGGAAGAGCGCCGGCAGTTCCGCAACGTGGAAGTGTGGCCACAGCAATCGAACGGGCCGGCCGAGGGGGTGAAGTACCGCTTCGTCTGGGACTCGCCGTTCCACATCTCCCCGCACGACCGCAACACGATCTACGTGGGGAGCCAGCACGTGCACCGCACCACCAACGGCGGGCAGAGCTGGGAGGTGATCTCTCCCGACCTCACGCTCAACGACCGCAGCCGCATGGGAAGCTCCGGGGGGCTCACGCCGGACAACATCGGCGTGGAGTACGCGGGCGTGGTGTACGGCATCGCCGAGTCGCGCCTGGAGCGGGGGCTCATCTGGGTGGGGACGAACGATGGCCTGGTGCAGCTGACGAGGGACGGCGGGCGGACGTGGACCAACGTGACGCGCAACATCCCGAACCTCCCGCCATGGGGGAGCGTGCGCACCATCGCCCCCTCGCGCTTCGATGCCGCCACGGCATACCTCACGGTCGACTTCCACCAGGTGAACAACCGGGACCCGTTCATCTACAAGACCACCGACTACGGCCGGACCTGGAAGAGCATCACCAACGGCATCCCCAGGAGCGCGTTGAGCTACGCCAAGGTCATCACCGAGGATCCGGTGCGCCGCGGGCTGCTGTATGCCGGCACCGAGAACGCGATCTACGTCTCCTTCGACGACGGCGAGAACTGGCAGCCGCTGCAGAACAACCTCCCGCATGCCCCGATGTCGGGGATCGTGGTGCAGGAACACTTCGGCGACCTGGTCGTCTCCACCTACGGCCGGGGCTTCTGGATTCTCGACGACATCGCCCCGCTGCGCCAACTGTCGCCCGAGGTGATGGGGAAGAGCGCGCACCTGTTCACCGTGCGGCCGGCGTACCGCTTTCGGCCCATCACGGCGCCGTCGACCACATACGACGACCCGACGACGGGGCAGGACCCCGAGTATGGGGCCTCCATCAACTACTTCCTCAAGGCACCGGTTGCCGGCGGGGTGCGCGTGACCATCGCCGATGCGCAGGGGCAGGTGATCCGCACGCTCACTGGTCCCAATGCCGCCGGCGTCAACCGCCTCCACTGGGACCTGCGCCACGAGCCGTCCGCCGAAACGCGGCTCCTGACGTCGCCGCTCTACGCGGCGCACATCGTGCCGGGACCCAACGGCCGCGTGGCGCCAGGCACGGGGCGCCTCTCGATCCTGGCGCCGCCCGGACGCTACACGGTCACGCTTGCGGCCGGCGGCACGGAGCAGCGGCAGGAGCTGGAGGTGCGCAAGGACCCCAACTCCGGGGGGACGGAAGGGGACATCACCGAACAGGTGCGCGTGCTCAACGCGATCCGGCGCGACATGGATGACGGCGCTGACGCCGTGCACCGCATCGAGGCCGTGCGTGTGCAGGTGGAGGCGATCGCGAAGGTCGTGAGCGATGCCGAGGTGAAGCGCGCGGCCGAGGCCCTGCTGCAACGCTTCACCGACCTGGAGATGAACCTGGTGGACCTGCGACTCACGGGTGGCGGCCAGGACGGCGTGCGGTTCGGGTCAAAGCTGCTCGCGAAACTCAACTATCTCGCCAACGGCATCTCCTCCTCCGACTACCGCCCGACCAACCAGCATGGGGAGGTGCAGGCACTGCTCAACGGCCAGCTGCGCGAGCACCTGACGGCGCTGGACGGGCTCATCAGCCGTGACGTGAGCGCCTTCAACGAGCTGCTCCGCGCGCGCAACGTCCCCAACGTGGTCGTGCGTCCGCGCGGTCCGGTCAGCGACTGACGTCATCGCAGGGCGCGTGGGTGTCAGGGGCCGCCGGTTCCCCCGAAGTGGGAGGAACCGGCGGCTTTCGCCCCTTGGCGTGTTGCGCGACAGCCTGCAAGTTGGAGCGCTTCCAACGAGGCTCCATGCGCGACCACTCCACTGCCCCGCGGCCTGACGACGCACTCTCGCTGACCGAGCGCGCGCAGCTGCACCTGGCACAGTTGCGGCTGGGCAGCGACGGTGACCCCTGGAGCGCCTTTGCGATCGGGGCCACCGAGGTGGCGCGCACGCTCGACATCGGGCGCGTGGGCATCTGGCTCTTCACCGACGACGCCTCGGCGATACGCTCGTACCTGGTGGTGCAGCCGGCGATGGGCGAGGTGTTCGAGGGATCCCGCCTGCAGCGGCGCGATTTTCCACGCTACTTCGAGGCGCTGGAAGGGCGTCGCGTGGTGAGCGCCGACGACGCGCTCGCGTCACCGCTCACGACGGAGCTGTCGGTCGCCTACCTCGAGCCGTTAGGCATCGGGGCGATGGTCGACGCGCCGATCTACCGTGAGGGGCGGGTGGTGGGAGTGGCCTGCCTGGAGCACGTGGGCGGGCCGCGGCACTGGAGCGACGACGAGCGCGCCGTGGCCGTGGCGGTGGCGCAGACGTTCGCGCGCCTGGCCGAGGAGGCCGAGCGTCACGACGCCGAGTCGCGCGTGGGGGCGGCCCACGGCCAGCTCGAACGACTGGAGCGGATGGCGGCGCTGGCCCGCCTGGCGGCGGGGGTGGCCCACGACTTCCGCAACGTGCTGCATGCCGTGGGCGCGCTGGCGCAGGAAATCGAGGCCGAGTGCCCCGGCGGTTCGCCCGTGCAGCAGCTGGCCGGCGACATCCGGACCGCCGTGCGGCGCGGCGAAGGGCTGGTGCAGGACCTCATGACCTTCGGGCAGGAGACGCGGTCGCAGCCCGTCATGCTCGACATCTCCAGCGCCCTGCGTCGCATGGAGCGGCTGCTGTCGCTTTCGGCGGGGACCGAGGTGCAGCTCGAGTTGCTCCTGGCGGAGCGCGTGGGTCGCGTGATGCTCGACCCCAAGGACTTCGAGCGGGTGATGGTGAACCTGGTGCTGAATGCCCGCGACGCGATGCCCGGCGGCGGGCACCTGCGCATCAGCGTCAGCGAAGCGGTGCACGACGCCGGTGGGCTGCACAACACCATCTGGGTGGTGGTGGAGGTGCAGGACTCGGGGGCCGGCATCGATCCCGGCATCGCCGCCCGGCTCTTCGAGCCGTTCTTCACCACGAAGGGAGAACGTGGAACGGGGCTGGGACTCCCGATCGTGGAGCAGCTGGTGCGCTCGGCCGGTGGCACGGTGACGGTCGACTCGCCGCCGGGGGCGGGGGCGACGTTCCGCCTCCTCCTGCCGCGCCTGGCGCCCCCGCTCTGACGCGGCGCGCTGGCGGTCAGCGGTACACCGTCCCCATCCGCACCACCTCGAACGCGCTCGACGGCACGCGTTTCAACGTCCCAAGGTTGCTGTCGCTCCAGCGCGGGTCGGGCGCGCCGGAGACGTACCACCCGCTCCCGTTGTCGGCCAGGAACATCCCGTACGTCTTCATCGCCTGGAGGATCACGCGCACCTCCTGCGGATAGGTGGAGACGTCGAACGAGGCCTTGAGGCGCACGCGCATACCCATGGGCGGCAGCGCGCTGGAGGTATCGGACGAGGCGAAGTGTCGCGCCGGCGTGACGAAGCCGCGGCGCGTGCGCGGACAGGTGAATCGCAACGCGTGCGGTATCAGGCCCCGCACCACGGCTTCCTCGTGGCGCACCAACCCGGGAAAGATGGGGAGCCCGGCCGCGTCGGCCGACGTCCAGTACATCGGGCGCAGCGCATTGGAGTTGAGGTCGAAGATGGCGCCGGACCCCGCGCGCCAGCTCTTGCCCCCGTTCACCGGCCAGGCGTCGAACAGCTCGTAGAGCTTCCAGTTGAGCGTATCGATCACGAGCACGTGCCGGTCGCCGGTGCCGTTGGGTCCTCCCTCGATGGGCGGGTTCTTCGGGATCGGGTAGGGGCCCGGGTCGCTTTCCGAGGCATAGACGAACGAGACCGGCCGCTTCTCCTGCCGGCCGCCCACCAGGACATACGGGATCCCGTTAGGCGCCCCGTTCCACGTGGTGCCGAAGTCGGGATGCAGGTTCCGCAGCCCGCAGCTCGCGATGAGGGTGGCAGAGTTGGGGTCGACCGACGCCGTGTCGATGCGCGTGTTCCACCAGTTGTCGGGCGGAAAGGGGCGCCGGCCGTTGAGCGGGCCGTTGGCGATGGCGGCGAGCGGCTCGGCGGCGTCGTCCAGGAGGGGGGCCGTGGCGGACTCCTCGCGCGCGCAGGCGCCGACGGCCAGCAGCGCGAGCGGTGCGCCCACCAGCAGGCCAGCGAGCCGTACGCCAAGGGATCCGAAGTCGCGGAAGGGACGCATGATCGGGGGGAGGT
>CAZVDJ010000189.1:0-7426 GCA_964626245.1 uncultured Gemmatimonadaceae bacterium | reverse complement strand
CATGGCGCGGGCGTACGGGCCGTACGACGCCTTGGCCAGCATGGTCTGGTTCACGATGGCGGCGCCGTCCACCAGCCAGCCGATGGTGCCGATGTCGGCCCACGACAACGTGGGATAGTTGAAGATGGACGAGTACTTCGCCGTCCCGTCCAGCAGCTGCTGGACCAGCTCGGCGCGATCGACACCGAGCGTTTCCGTCCCGCAGTAGATGTACAGCCCGTGCCCGGCCTCGTCCTGCACCTTGGCAATGAGCGTCATCTTGCGCCGCAGCGACGGGGCCCGCGTGATCCAGTTCCCCTCGGGGAGCATGCCCACGATCTCGGAGTGCGCGTGCTGCGACATCATCCGGACCAGCTGCTGGCGGTAGCGCGCCGGCATCCAATCCTTAGGCTCGATGTAGTCTCCGCGCGCGATGCGCGCCTCGAACTCGGCCTGGCGGCCCGCGTCGTCGACGGTCGGAGTGGCAGGAATCGTCATGGCAAACGCTCGATCGGCTGGGCTTGAATCCGGCGCCTGGCGGCGCGGCGTGCACGGAAGTAACTCCGCATCTTCAACGGGCGCAAAGTCTTGCGCCTCGACGCCTGCCATATTAGGACCCGCGAGTCCAAGCGTCGATCCCTCCCGTGGTCGAGGATCCGGGGGGATCGCTAGCTTCCGCCGCGCAACGCCCGAATCGCCCTCCTCCCCTGCCATGACCGCTCCCGACCTCCTCGCCGCCGGCACCATTCGCCACACGGTCGACGCCGGCATCGCCACCGTCACCTTCGCGCATCCCAAGGGGAACTCGCTGCCGGGCGCACTGCTGCGCGAGCTCGCGGCCACCTTCGATGCCCTGGCCCCGCGTGAGGATGTGCGGGTGATCGTGCTGCGGAGCGACGGGTCCGGACCGTTCTGCGCCGGGGCGTCCTTCGACGAGCTGCGGAGCATCACCGACGGGCAGCAGGGGAAGGTCTTCTTCTCGGGATTTGCGCACGTGATCCTGGCCATGCGCCGCTGCCCGCAGTTCGTGCTGACGCGGGTGCACGGCAAGGCGGTGGGCGGCGGGGTGGGGCTGGTGGCGGCCTCGGACTACGCCATCGCCGCGCCGGGCGCCTCCCTTCGCCTGAGCGAGCTGGCCGTGGGCATCGGACCGTTTGTCGTGGGCCCGGTGATCGAGCACAAGATCGGCCACGGACACTACATGGCGATGTCGGTGGACTTCGACTGGCGCGACGCGGCGTGGGGCGAGCGCACGGGGCTCTATGCGCGGGTCGCGGCCACGGCCGGCGAACTGGATGAGGCGGTGGACGCCCTGGCGCGCAAGCTGGCGGAGGCCAATCCCGGCGCCGTGCGCGAACTCAAGCGCGTCTTCTGGCAGGGGACCGACCACTGGGACTCGCTGCTCTACGAGCGCGCCGCCATCAGCGGTGCCCTGATCCTCACACCGGCGGCACGGGCGGCGTTGGGAAGCTGAAGGGCAGAAGACGAGAAGACGAGAAGACGGGAAGACGAGACGTGGGGGCGCGGGGTGTGCACGTGGCGGGGTCGTGTGTAGCCGCGCGTCGTTGCGAACGCCCGCACTCGGGGCGACGGGCGCGAACTCTCGCCGTTCCCCATCACACGTCCCCGTCACATCCCACAGCTGCAATCATCGGCGCTGGATTCTCCGGAACCGTCGCGGCCGTTCATCTCCTGCGCTCCGCCGGGACGCTTCCGCTTCGCATCCTGCTGATCGACCCACGCGGGGAGGCCGGGCGCGGGGTGGCGTATGGCACGGCGTCCTCCGCCCACGTCCTCCATGTCTCCGCCGGGCGAATGAGGGGCGTGCGCGAGGGCACCAACTCGCACTGGTGGCCGATCGCGTGACCTCAGTGGCGCGGCATCACGATGCGACGACCGCGCTGCAGCTGGCCGGAGGCAGCGATCGGTTCGCCGACCTGGTGTTGCTGGCGCTCGGCAACTTCTCCCCGGCCGATCCGGCGGTGCCCGACAGCGACGAGGTCTTCGGCTCTTCGCGCTACATCCGAGATCCCTGGGCGCCGGGGGCGCTCGATCGTGTCCCGTCCGACGCGCCGGTCCTCCTGCTCGGGACGGGGCTCACGATGCTCGACGTGGCCCTCGAGCTGTCCGGGAGGGGCGGACGGCGGCGCTCCACGCCATCTCGAGGCGCGGCCTCGTCCCCCTTCCGCACCGCCCGAACGGCGCCCCGCCGTCGTACGGCCACCTGCCGCCCGACCTGATTGCCTGCGAGGCGACCGCCGTCGCATACCTTCGCGCCATTCGGCGCCACGTGCGAGCGCTCGAGCGGGAGGGGATCGACTGGCGAGAGGTGGTCGCCTCGCGGCGCCCGGTGACGCCGCACCTGTGGGAGACGCTGTCCACCGTGGAGCGGCGCCGGTTCCTGCGGCACGCCCGGGCGTACTGGGATGTGCATCGCCACCGCGTGGCACCCGACCTGCACGATCGTTTCGAGTCGCTGCGCGCCGACGGCGCGTTGCATCTGTCGGCGGGGAGAGTCCGCCGCCTGGCGCTCGACGACGAAGGCGTCGCCGTCACCATCGCCCCGCGATCGGGCCGAGGCATCCAGCGCTTGCAGGTGGCGGCCGTGGTGAACTGCACCGGCCCGGAGAGCGATGTGCGCCACCTGGGCGACCCGCTGCTCGACACCCTCCTGGCAAACGGTGACGTGCGCGCCGATCCCCTGGGCCTGGGGCTCGAGACCGATCGCGACGGTCGATTGCTGCGCGCGGACGGCCGGCCGGACGGCGCACTCTGGCTGGCCGGGCCGCTGCTCAAGGGCCGCTACTGGGAAGCGACGGCGGTTCCCGAGCTTCGCGTGCATGCGGCCCGCGCGGCGCGCGGCATCCTCGTCTCCCTCGCGGCGTCAACGTCGCGCGCGCTGGCGGCGGCGTGAGGCGCGTCCCGCCACACACTCCCCCCGCTCAGGAATCGCACTGTCGCAGGGCGCTCATCCCGTGGCGCCGCCCGCGGTCGGCGCGCCCATAGCCTTCCTGGCGAACGGCCCCGAACCCGCCCTAACGAGCCGAGCGGCAGTCGTCGTCGGGAATGCCCGAGACGCGGACCCACTCATACCCCGGGCCGCTCGCCGTGCCGCTGGCTGCGCCAGGCGCCGTCTCGCGCCGCGCGAAGCACGGGCCGAACGCATCGGAGGCCGGGAGGATGAGGTGTTCCCCGCGCAGGATGATGGCGTCGAAGTCGGCGCTGGCGCCGGGACCGGCCTCGCGGTCGACGGTGACGCGCCAGAGTTCGTGCGTGATCGGCGTCCCCTCCTTGCGCCTGACGAACAGCTCGAGGACCACCTCGTCCAGCGTGCGCCGGCCCCCCGAGTGTGTGCGGATCCGCGCATCCAGGTCGGCGAAGTAGAGGGAGCCCCGCGTATACGGAATGTGGCGCACGTTGCCGTCGTTGAAGCCGATCCTCACGATGGAGTCGGCCGACAGGTTGCGCGCCGGGTTGTGCCAGTAGGAGGAAAAGTCGCGATTGATCTCGCGGCCGTACGCCTCCACCGACGTGAACCCCCCGCGCATGGGGAGCAGGCGCGTGTAGTAGACGTTGAGTCCCTCGCTGAACCAGCTCGAGACGCCTAACGGTGCCTCGATGCCCCCCACGAAGAGGTGCCCCATCTCGTGGGCGTAGGTCGTGCGCGCCGCTTCTCCGCCAGGCGGAGCGCCCGGAGCACGCAGCGAGGCGCCGCCCATGAACGAGTTGCCCAGTGCCGTGCCGCCGTTCCATCCCACCCGCACGAAGACGCGATAGTCCGGCAGCGGCTGCAGGTAGCGATACGACGCGCCGAGCCAGGCATACATGCGGGCGGCCCACTCCATCTCGCGAACAGGGTCCCACGCAGGCGTCCCCAGCCAGTAGGCGCTGAAGCCGCGACCATCTCCGGTGGCGGGATATCGCCCGACCGGGCCCGCCATGATCCACCCCTGCCGCACCTCCGCGGGACTTCCCGAGAGGGTGAAGTCCCCCTCGCCCCAGCTGGTGACGGCACGCGAGTTGGCGGACATGGCGCTCAGGTCCCACCGCACCCGCGTGGTGACGGTGAGGTCTCCCTCGGGGAGCACGAGAAAGCCCGAGCCCGCGCCGCTCACGCCGCCGTGCGCCGAGTACAGCCCGAACGGCGGCCCGCCAATGAGCGATCGAGGCGCCAGCGATCGGTAGGTGACGGTGACCGGCCACGAGACGCCGCGCTGCGCGCGGAAGCGACGGTAGTGCGGAAAGCCACCGGGGTGCGGCGCATCGTCGTGCGTGGTGAACGGCACCGCGCCCTGCGCGTCCCGCACCTGCAATCCCTGCACGCGATCGGCGATCCCGCGTACCCCCGCGTACGTGATGGGGACATCGAGCGAGAAGGGGGTGGACGATTCCTGCGGAAGTCCGCGCACCACAGTCCGCACCTGGATGGCCCAGACCTGCGCGGCACCGTCGCGCAGCGGCGTCCAGGTATGCTCGATTGTACCTGACGGCGTCTCGCGTCCGGATTGGGCAGCGGACAGCGTCTGGCGGATGAACTGCGCCACGTCGCGCGCGTACGTCACGTGCACCGCGGGGTCGGTGTACATCGCGTGACCGCCGGGATAGCGCCGCACCGTCACGCGATCGCGCAGCGACCTCGGGAGCGAGCGGACCAGCTGGTCGTTGCCGTGGTAGTCGCAGACCAGGTCGTAGATCCCGCACCCCACCAGCACGCGCAGCGCGGGGTCCTCCTGCATGGCCGCCTGCATGGCGGGGACCGAATCGGCCGCCGCGCTCCCAGCCGCGGGACGCACCCACTTCACCGACATCCAGTCGCCGCGGAAGCTCGTGGCCCCGGGATAGCCGCCGCCGAACGGTCCCTGGTACTGCAGGTCGCTCTCGAAGCGCAGCGCCTGGCGAAAGTAGCGCACCACGGCGACGGGATCGGTCAGGTCAGCCAGGCTGGGATCGCGCGTGGGATCGTAGATCGCCTGCGCGGTGTCGAGCGGACCGGTGATACGCGAGTCGTACTGCCCGACGAAGCGCCCCTCGCGTCGCAGCAGGTAGTTGCCGAGCTGCATCCGGTTGACGGCCAGCGAGGCCCGGTCGACGAGCGCCGGGTCGATCCCGGTGAAGCGGGCGACGCCGCCCACGATCGCCTCGCGTTCGGTGGCGCCCAGCGAGTCGCGGCGCGCCAGCGCGGGGGCGTACACCGCCTCTGCCCAGCGTTCGGCCTCTCGCAGCGCGACCCCAAGGTCTCCCTGCAGCTCGGCGGGGAGCTTGCCGTTGGCGTGTGCGGCGGCGGTGAAGGAGGGGAGGCCGTACGCGGTGCGCTGTGCGGCGGAGAGCGTGCCTAACGGCGGGGCGAGGCCGATGAGGATGGCGCCACGCACGCCGATGCCGCGGGCGCGAAGGACGCGCGCCACGCGCGACGCGCGCTGCACGCCGTAGCTCTCGCCGGCCAGGAAGAGCGGCGCATCGAAGGCGTCGAAGCGAGTGCGGAAGACGCGAATGAACTCCGCCACCGACTCGGCATCTCCCCGGTCGTTGTAGAAGTCGGGGGCGAACTCCGCGCGCGTGGCGCGGCTGTACCCCGTCCCGATGGGATCGACGAAGACCAGGTCGGTCGACCCGAGCCACGTCCCCGGGTTGTCCTCGACCGTCCACCTCCCACCGCTCGGTGTGCCGTCGCCCGGTGTCCCGCGGAGGGGCGTCCCGGCGCGCGGCGGGACGATGCGTCGGGGGCCGAAGCCGACCAGGTGCGTGAGGGCGGCATTCGACCCCGGCCCGCCATTCCAGACGAAGGTGATGGGCCGCGGCGTCGATCCTGCCGGCTGGTCGAGCGCGTAGGCGACGAAGAACATCTGCCCCCGCACCTCGCCCGTCTCGTTGTGGCGGATGGGAAGGCGCCCGGCACGCGCCGTGTAGGCCAGCCGCCGCCCCTCGACCATCACCGCGTGACGCGTCGTCGCAATCGGCTCGGCCCCGTCCTGCGCGCGCGCGGGCAGCGGCGCGAGCAGCCACAGCACCATCGCGCCCTGCCGCCCGAACGCCATCGCTTGTCTTCTCGTCTCCGCGTCTTTTCCGCCTACGACGTCGGCGGATTGAACTGCGCGTGCTGCTGCTCGAGCCAGCTCTGGTGGTACTTGGGATCCTCGAACGCCATGGCGGCGCGGGCCACCTTGAGCGGGCGGAAGGAGTCCATCATCACGGCCAGCTCGTTCGTGTACTTGGCACCGATGGACGCCTCGGCGCGGCCGGGGTGTGGCCCGTGCGGAAGGCCGTCGGGGTGGTGCGTGATGGAGCCGTACTCGATGCCCTTGCGGCTCATGAACTCGCTGGAGGCGTAGAAGAGCACCTCGTCCGAGTCGACATTGGAGTGGTTGTACGGCGCGGGGATCGCCTCGGCATCGAAGTCGTACGGGCGCGGGCAGAAGGAGCAGATCACGAAGCCGTCGCCCTGGAAGGTCTGGTGCACCGGCGGCGGCTGGTGGATGCGCCCGACGATCGGCTCGAAGTCGTGGATGTTGAAGGCCCACGGGTAGAAGTAGCCGTCCCATCCCACCACGTCGAACGGGTGGTGATCGAGAATGAGCTCGTTGATCGCGTCGTACTGCTTCACGAGGAGGGGGAAGTCACCCTTCTCGTCATGCGGATGCAGTTCCGCCGGGCGACGGATGTCGCGCTCGCTGTACGGCGCCCCTTCCAGCAACTGCCCGAACTCGTTGCGATAGCGCTTGGGGAAGCGCACGTGCCCGCGGCTCTCCATCACCAGGAACTTGTTCGGCGTCTTGGTGTCGAGGCGCCAGCGGTGCAGGATGTTGCGGTGGATGACGACGTAGTCTCCCTGTCGGTAGGGGAGGTCCCCGAAGACCGACTCCAGCGCCCCCTCGCCCTCCACCACGTACACCACCTCGTCCGCCTGCGAGTTCCGGTAGAAGTGGGCGTCCATCTCGTCCGGCTCCACGTACGACATGGCAATGTCGGCGTTGAAGAGGAGCGGGATGCGGTCGAGCGTGGCGCTCCCGCCCTTGCGCGCGCGGGCGGTGAGGAAGTGCCGGTGCCGCAGCGACGTGTCGTCGTCGGCCTCGAGCTTCACCTCGCGGAGCTTGCGCGCCGACTTGACGGTGGTGGGCGGATAGGTGTGGTACAGCAGCGACGACGTCCCCACGAACCCCTCGTGCCCCATCAGCTCTTCGGCATACAACCCGCCATCAGGGCGCCGAAAGACGATGTGCCGCTTGCGTGGAACGGATCCGAGCTGGTGATAAATCGGCATAGGGAGTAGAGGTGGGAGACGGGAGACGGGAGACGGGAGGGCGAACGGATCGACGAGCGGCTAGCGGGATGAGGAGTGGCCTCGAACGCGGGTAACTCCACCAACCGGCCGTGGCACGGTACCCACGCCCGTCTCCCTTCTCCCGTCTCCTGTCTCCCGTCCCCTCACAAATTCCCGCGCAGCGCCTGC
>CAZVDJ010000188.1:0-7432 GCA_964626245.1 uncultured Gemmatimonadaceae bacterium | reverse complement strand
GGTACCGCCGGCGAGCGTGGTAAACGCCCTCCCCCGCATCGGGACCCGGTTCGCGCCGGCCGTCGGCCTCAGCCACATTTCCGACGATCCGGCGATCTGGCCCGATCTGTGGGCGGCGGACCGGGCGGTCGCACAGGCCTATGGCCTTGGGCCGGAAGAGTTTAGCCACATTATGGCCACCTTTCCGGTGTGGCGGCGGAAGCGGGCAGGGATCGCCGCGTACTACGACGGCCAGTTGGAGGAGTGGAGGCGCGAGCAAAGTTGAACTTGCATTGTTTGCAATGCAAGATATCATTGCTTTCGTGAACGCCGAACAACTTCAGATTCGAATCGGCCAGCGACTCCGGGCCGCGAGGGAACGGGCGGGGCTCAAGCAGGACCAGCTCGCCTCCTTGCTCGGACTTCAGCACCGTCAATCGCTGGCCGCCATCGAATCGGGGGAGCGCCGGCTCCAGGCGGCGGAACTCCTCAAGGCGGTCGGCGCGCTGGGCGTCGACCTCGACTACTTCACCGACGCCTTTCGCCTGGTACCGGGAGAGGCGCGTTTCTCCTTTCGCGCCCTGCCGGGGCTGCAGGGCGCGGTGCTCGACGACTTCGAGGAGCGCGCCGGCCGCTGGTTTGCCACCTACCGCGAGCGGGGCGCGCGTGAAGGGACGCCTACCTCGTGGCTCGGGTTCAAGCTGGAGCTGTCCGAGTTCTCCTCGTACGAGGAGGCGCAGGGGGCCGCCGAGTATCTCGTGAAGGAGTGGTCGCTGGGCGCGACGCCCGCCGAGTCGCTGCGCGAGGCGATGGAGCGGCACCTGGATGCGCTGGTGCTCATGGTCGACGCGCCCGACGGGATTTCGGGCGCCGCGTCCCGGCTCCCCGGGCTCAACGCCGTGCTGGTCAACCGGCAGGAGCCGGCCGGGCGGCGGCACTACGACCTGGCGCACGAACTCTTTCACCTGCTCACGTGGGACGCCATGCCCCCCGAGCGCCGCGAGGCGCAGGATCCGCCGCGCAAGGGGAAGACGGCGCGCGTGGAGCAGTTGGCCGACAACTTCGCCAAGGCGGTGCTCATGCCGCGCGCCACCGTGCTGGAGCGGTGGGAGGCGCGCGACCCCGGCATCGACATCCACGACTGGCTGAACGCGACGGCGACGGCGCTTCGCGTCTCGTCCAAGGCGCTCATGTGGCGGCTGCATGGACTCGAGCTCCTCCCGAAGGGCGAGATGCTCGCGGTGAACCAGGATCGACTGACGGGCAATGGTGGTTCGGCATCCGCCGCCGCGCCGGAAGCGGCGTTCAGTGCGCGGTTCGTTGAGCGACTTCACACGGCGTTGGACGCCGGGCGCCTGTCGGCGAAGCGCGCCGCGTCGCTGCTCGGTGTCACGCTCCCCGCGCTCGCCGGCCTGTTCGGCGAGTACGGGCTGCAGCCGCCCTTCGAGGCGTAGGAGCCGCCCTCGTTGCAGGCCAACCTCCCGGTCCTGGTGGACGCGATGATCGTGATCGAGGCGGTGCGCACCGGGTGCTGGAACGCGATCAGCGGACAACGGCGGATCGTCACCGTGACGACTGTCGCCGAGGAGCTGCAACGCGGCGACCCGGGCGTGGCGGGCTATGTGCCGATTACCGATGCGCACATCGGCCGCATGGAGGTGAAGGCGCTTGCGCCCGTCGACGCCGCGCGCTTCCGACTCGAGTATCACGACGCGGACGGTATGGATCCGGGGGAGCGTGACCTGATCGCGCTGGCGCGTTCGCTCGACGAGGAGTATGCGGTATGCAGTTGCGACAAGGCCTGCGCCCGTGCGGCTCACGCGATCGGCGCCGCGGAACGATTGGTCTCGCTGGAGGCCTTGCTCGACTCGGTGGGCTGCCGCGCCCGGCCACCGCTCAAGGTGCAGTTCACGGAGGCGCGCCTGGGCCAGTGGCGCACGACGCTCATGCTGGGAGGGACCATCTGATGATGGCGACGGTGGTGGGGAACGTGCGGCACGTGGCCGAGGAGTACCGGCGGTTCATCAAGAGCACCTATCGCCTGGCCGACGACGAGCTGCGGCAGCAGTTCGAGTCGCAGGTGGATGGGGCCGACGTGCTGGTGAAGGGACCGTACGTCACGCTGGCGCGCGAGTTCGAGACGTCGTCGACGCTGGCGGAACTGGTGGCCGAGGGAGTGGCGCCCGACTCGCTCGCCCGGCTCAACTGGGCCTTCGGCACGCGCACGCTGTACGGGCACCAGGAGCGCGCCTTTCGCGCGGTGGCCGCCGGGCGCAACGTCGTCGTGACCACCGGCACCGGGAGCGGCAAGACCGAGTCGTTCCTGCTGCCGGTGTTGACCGAGGTGCTGCGAGCGCGCGCCAACGGGGTCACCGGGACCAAGGCGATCCTGTTGTACCCCATGAACGCGCTGGCCAACGACCAGCTGCAGCGCATGCGCAAGCTCGTGGCGGGGAGCGGCGTCCCGCTCACCTTCGCGCTCTACACGGGGGAGAGCGAGGAGGTGGCGGCGACGCTCGGCGAGCCGCTGGCGGGGCACGAGCTCACGCGTCGCGAGGACATCCGTCGCACACCGCCGGACGTGATCCTCACCAACTACAAGCAGCTCGAGTTCCTGCTTGTGCGGCGGGCCGACCGGACGCTCTTCTCCGACGCGTTGCGCTGTCTGGTGCTCGACGAGCTGCACAGCTACCGTGGCGCGCTGGCCACGGAGCTCGCGTGCCTCATCCGACGCCTCAAGGCACGCTGCGGCGTGGGGCGCCACGCCGTGCGCTGCATCGGGACCTCGGCGACGGTATCGCAGGATGCCGGTGGCGACGAGGCGCTCGCCAAGTTCGCGACGACGCTCTTCGACGCTCCGTTCGAGGCACAGGACATCATCGGAGAGCGCTACGTTGCGCATCCGATCCCTGAGGCGGCCACGAGTGGGCCGCTTGCAGTCCCTGACGAAGCACTGCTGCACCGTGCGGCCAGCGGCGACGCAGCAGCACTGCGTCAGTTGACGGAGCTTCTCACGGGCCGGTCACTGCCTGCGGAGGGAGACGTGCTCCCCCTGATTAATGGCGCGGTTGACGGGCACCCGCACCTGCTCACGCTGCGTGAGCTGGCAGATCGTCCACGGACCTACGCAGAGCTGGCGACTGCATGGCGTGAACGCAATGGCGTGGGCGACGGTCTCACCGACGAGGCCTTGGCACGCACGGTCGAAGGGCTGGTGCTGATCGGGAGCGTGGGCGACGATGCACGCCCCCCCATGCTGCGCCCCAAGCTGCATTCGTTCTTCCACGGGGTGTACGACGTTGGGCTGTGCCTCAACCCCGCCTGCCGCACGCTGGTGAAGTCGGGGCTCGACACATGCCCGGAGTGCCGATCGCACGTGCGCCCTGCGGTGCTGTGCCGCACCTGCGGGCAGGACTTCGTCAAGCTGAAGGTGAACGAGGACGACCCTGAGCTCTGGCTCCCGAACGACGAGTTCCAGAGCGATGACGCCACGCGCTTCGTGACGTCGCGGTTGGCCGTGGAGGCCGATGAGGACGACACGGACGAAGCGGAGGCAAGCGAGGGTGAGAGCGAGAGCACGGATGCGCCCACGTCCACACCACCCGCTCGCAGGCGTCGGCCCCGCGCGCGGAACGCCTCGGTCCCCCATTCACTCGCCGAAGTGTGGGTCGACCCACGCAGCGGCCGTTTCCGTACGTCGCGCCCGGAGGATCCCCGCGGTTGGACAGTGCAACACCTTCACGCGGGGCGCGGGACGGTCTGCCCGGTGTGCAAGGGTCGGTCCTCTCGCGGCGACATCCTCACGCTCTTGCGCACGGGCCAGGCCGCGAGCGTCTCGGTGCTGGCCACGCACCACCTCGACACCCCTGACGCCTCCGATCGAAAGCTGCTGGTATTCGCCGACAACCGTCAGGAAGCCGCGCACCAGGCGGGGTATACGGGAGACCGGCACCGGCAGTTCGCCGTGCGCCACGCCATCGAGCGCGTGGTGCAGGAGGCGGGAGGCGAGGGGACGTCGATCGACGGCATGTGGAGCCACGTGTTCGAAACATTTCAGGAGCTGGGCCTGGCACACCGGCGAGCCACAAGGGACGAGCGCGAGCTCTGGCGGCATGCCCTCAGCTACGAGGTTGCCGGAGAGTTCTGCCGCAGCGCCATCCAGCGAGTCTCGCTGGAGAACCTCGGGATGGTCGCGGTGGACTACGAGTTTCTCGACGAGGTCGTAGGCTCACCTGCTTTCGCCGCGTTGTGTGGACGGTTCGAGGTCGCGCAGGAGCGCGGCGCGATCACGGTGCGGGCCATGCTGGACTTCATGCGTCGCCGCCGCGCCGTCGCCTTCAACTTCTACCAGCAGTACCTGGACGATCGAAAGGCGCCGTGGTCGTACCTGGCTGCTGAACCCTACGAACTCACCGTTCCCGAGCACGAGCGCGGCCCCGTGGCCTTCATGCTCGATCGGCCGGCCGCGGCACGCGGACACAATGTCGGCGGTTGGTCGTTGCAGGCGCTGGTGCGGGACACCGAGCGCGGGGGCATCGGTGGCCTTCCGCGACTGGTTCGGAAGTTGACCGGCAAGGACTCGCACATCGACGACTGGACTCGCGAAGTCGTCGACCTCCTCATTCACGCGGAGATCCTCGTCGCCGCGCCGCTCTCGGCTCGAGCGAGCCAGCTAGTCGGCGGTCACCAGGCACTACAGATCGCACCGCGCGTACTGCGGGCGCTGAAGGTCGACACCGGCTTCCGCTGCGCAAAGTGCCGCACCTGGCGCCCGTACCGCGCCCCGTCTTGCCCGGCGGGCTCGATGTGCTCCGGAACGTCGGACGACCAGGTGCCGAGCCGTTTCGATCCCGATCACTACTACGTGAGGCTGTACACGCAGGATCGCCCTCGGCGTCTCAAGGCGCGTGAGCATACCGCCCAGATCGACGACCAGGAACGCGCGAAGCGCGAGAACGACTTCAAGGACGGGAAGCTGGAAGTCCTCGTGTGCAGCCCAACGCTCGAACTCGGCGTGGACATCGGGCAGCTCCCGAGTGTAGTGATGCGAAACGCACCACCTACGCCTTCCAACTACCTGCAGCGAGCAGGGCGCGCCGGCCGTCAGCTTCGCATCGGCTACGTCTCGACGTTCTGCGGGATGGGGGCGCACGACCTGCACTGCTTCGAGGATCCGGCGTGGCTCGTGCGCGGTGAGTTCCGGCCGCCAACGGTCCGGCTGCGCAACGAGCGCATCGTGCATCGACACGTCCGGGCCATGGCGCTCGAGGAGTTGAACGAGGACTTCTCGTGGCTGATGGGCGACCTGCTGCGCGAACGCGCCGACCCGACGGAACTCGACACCACGCGGCTGGACGCCCTGTTGGGGAGGCTCGAGTCGACGTCCACCGAGACGGCGGCGCGCTCGGCCGCAGTATTCGCACATGTATCGACGGCCGCTAGCGCAGTGGAGGGCTTCCCCACGCAGCTTCGAGCGGCTGTGGATGCTTGGCACGCCGAGGTGCGCCGGCTGCACCGTGAGTTGCGACTGATCGAGTCCCAGACCATGCGGCGGGTCCGCGAACTCGAGCAACGTCGCGCAGCACGTCAGCGGGCCATCGTAGAGCTGACCTCAGACCGGCAGCGCGCACACGTCCTCACCTACCTGGCCGACGTAGGTGTGCTGCCGTCGTACCAGTTCCCGGTCGATACCTTCGCGCTCGACCCCGGCGTGTCGGATACGCCCACCATCCGCCGACCGGCCTGGATCGCGCTGTTCGAGTTCGCCCCGGGGAACATGGTGTACGCCAACGGCCACAAGCTCAAGAACATTCGTGCGTTCTTCTCCGGCCGGGGGCAGCGGCAGGGGAGCGATGGCGGCGGACAGGTGGAGCAGTTCTGCTTCTGCAGCGAGTGCAGCTTCGCCTCGCGCGACGTGCCGAACACCTGTCCGCGGTGTGGCACGGCGATCACACGTACGGCGAACGTGGCGAGGCTGGAATCCTTCGAGGCGGAGGAGAACACCCAGATCACATCGGCAGAGGATGCTCGGCAGCGCGTTACGTTCGAGCGCGCGGAGTACGTGCTGGATGACGAGGTGCGATCGGCGAGAGCCTACGCGTACGATCTTGTCACCCTGGAATTTCGGGAACGCTCGAAGTTGCTGGCGACCAACTGGGGACGCCGGCCCCGGCGCGGCTCTCAGGGCGAGCAGTTCCTGCTCTGCGAGTCGTGTGGCCGCCACCAGCCCGCCGGGCTGACGGGAGACAAGCTCACCAAGTGGAACGACGAGCACGGCAGGTGGTGCAGCGGCTCGGTGGGCCCGTTTATCCTCGGCTACGAGTTCGTGGCCGATGTCCTCGTTGTGCCGGTCCCCCGCGCGTATCTCCCACCCGACAGCGCCCTCGAGGAGTCGTTCGTTCGAACGCTCGGCAAGGCGCTGGTGATCGGGGCGCAGGAGCACCTGGAGATCGAGCCCGACGAGCTGGCCTTCATGGCGCACAAGGATGGCGATGCTGGGTGGAGCATTGCGCTCTATGAGACCTCACCCGGTGGCGCCGGCTATCTGCAGGAGGTCGCTGGGCAACTCGGGGGCTGGGCGAGCGCGGCGGCGCGGCGGCTGTACGGCCATGACTGCGAGCGCGCCTGCTATCGCTGCCTCAAGAGCTATCGCAACCAGTACGATCACGCCGCGTTTGACAAGGAATTGATCCGGCCGCTGCTGTTCGCGCTGGGAGGAGTTGGTTCAACGGCGGGGTTGAGCATCGAACGCTCGGGTTGGGCCATGCGCTCGACCATCGAGTGGATTTCCAGAAGTTCGGCTGTGTCACCGACGTCTGGTACACCGATCGAGCGTGCGCTGGAGACGGCAATTCGGCTGGATGGCAGGCTCCCGGTGCCGGTGCCGCAGCACTCGGTGCATGGATCGGACGGCTCGCTTCTGACCATTCCTGACTTCGCATATCCGAACGAGCGGATTGCCGTCTTCTGTGACGGATTTGCGTTTCACGGAGACGTGGAAACGCTCGTGGAGGACGCTCGGAAGCGGAACGCCTTGCAGGCGATGGGTTGGATCGTGTTGACGTTTTGGGGACGACAGATATTGCGTGAACCGGCACGCTGCGTCGAGGCGATCGTGGAAGCGCTGCGGCTAAGGCGCGCGTAGGAGCCGACGCCAGCCTACGGCCGCATCACCCCGCGGTCCACCCAGGTGCGCGTCCCGACCGTGACGGTGGCGTCGGTGAAGAAGTTCCACCGGATGTAGCCGCCCCCCACCTTGCCCCCCAGTTCACGGTTGTCGCCTAACGAAAGCCGCACCACCCCGGCCCCGTAGCCGTAGTACGGAATCCACCGATGGTCGGTGACGTCGAGCGCCAACAGCGGGTTGAAGCCAAGGGCAAACTCGCGAAAGGCGCGCGCGCCGTCACCCCCTTGTGCGAGCTCACGCTCCACACCCTCGCGCCCACCGGTGGCG
>CAZVDJ010000187.1:0-7445 GCA_964626245.1 uncultured Gemmatimonadaceae bacterium | reverse complement strand
GACGGCTTCGACATCCCGCTCCCCTTCGAGGGGTCGACGATGCCCGACCGCACCCTGCTCGACGCGATGGCGGTGCGCATCATCGCCGAGCTGCGCGACCCGGTGCGGCGCCAGATCGCCAGCCGGCTGGCCGCGGTCGGTGCATAACGCGAGACGGTGACGTCGCGCGCGTTGGGCGCGACCGCCTGACGCGGGCGCGACGGCCGCGTCAGGCAACGATGGGGGCGCAAACCCTACCCGGGGCTTGCGCCCCGCCTCGTTATGCAGCATAGATACCGGGACCGCGGGTCGCCCGACCCGCGCACGACGGGAGGGGAATGCCCCCAGCGCGCCACCTTGGCCCCACTGCACCCCCGTTGCCGCGACTGAGGTCGCGGCTGGTGACGCCGCGACTGAGGTCGCGGCTCGTGATGCCGCGACGCTGTTCTCGGCTCGTGGCGGCGCGGCGCTCCCCGCGACCGCCCGCCCCTCGACACCGGTCGCCGTCCTCGCATCACACGCAGCCCCCGATTCCCCGCTCGTTCAACCCTCGACACCCCGCCCCGGCGCGCACCGGGCGGGGTGTCGTCTTTTCCGGCGAGGTGCAATGTCTCGACGTGGAATGCTCCGGATGGTCCTCCCTCGCGCGCCGCGCGGCCGTCGATCGACGGGCGGGCGCCTCCGTCCCCTGCACGTCCGCGACGCCAAGCGCGCCCTGAAGCACGCCGCGATGCGGGATTGCGGCCGGCGATGCGTCTATTGCGCCTGCCACCTGCACCTCGACAACGCCACGCTCGACCACGTCTACCCGCTCGCGCGTGGCGGGACGCATGCCCCGGGCAACCTCGTGACCGCCTGCGAGCGCTGCAATCGCCTCAAGGGCGACATGCTCCCGCATGAATTCTTCGCCCGCTTTCCGTGGGCCGGCGCCAACTTCGTGCGCTATGCGCGCGCGGTGCATCGCGCGCTCAAGCGCGGGGCGCGTCGCGCGGTGAGCCTGGCGTACGCCGCCTGACGAGCGGGGCGCGTCGCCCGACCGGACGCGCCCATTCGCCTGGCCGGACTCGCACGCCGTCTGACGGTCGTCGCTCGACCGCCTGACCGGCGGCTGCTCCTGCGTCGCCGGTCCCCCGCCGTCGTACCGCCCGCGCCCGCGCCCGCGCTCGCCCGCCCTCGCCCCGCCCACTCCCCGATCCGCCTGCCGCCCTCGCTTCACCGCCCGAGCCGCCGCTTGCACCGCCGTCGCCTCTCGATCGTCTGGATGACGGACTGTGCGGTTGGGCGGGCGGAAGGGAGGGGCGCTGGTTGGGGCATTTCCCGGCGACTCAGGTCGGGTTCCCCGGTTACGTAACCGTAGGCCGGACACTAGGATGCGCCACCGAGACCGCCTCATTCCCCGCGGGCCGCGGGACAGGGACGGCTCATGGCACGGGACTTCCGTTACACGAGCAGCCGTCCTGTTACTTCACTCGTCAACCGCTCGAATGCCCTTCGTCGAGAGCCATCCCGCCGCCCGGCGGGTTCTCGTCGCGCTTCTCTCGCTCGCCGGCGTCGCGACCGCCACCCTCCCCCTTCAGGCGCAGGTCCCGCGCGCCGCCGCCCCGCCCCCGCTTCGAGCGTTCCCGCTCCCCTCGCGTGCCGAGGTGGTCGCTCGATCCGTGGCGCTCGCTCCCGACCTCACCGGCAACGTCATCAAGACGGTGACCGACGTGAACGGCGGCAACGTGGTCCCGGGCGACACGCTCGAGTACGTGATCACCACGACGAATGGCGGGACGACCGACGCGACCCTCGTCGCGATGGTGGACGTGATCCCGACCAACACGACGTACGCGGCCGGCTCGCTGGTGATCCTCAGCGGACCTAACGCGGGTGCCAAGAGCGATGCGATCAACGACGACCAGGCGCAATTCGAGGCGGGCCCGCCGCAACGCGTGCGCTTCCGCCTGGGAACCGGCGCCTCGTCCACCACGCCGGGAACGCTGGCGGCCGGGCAATCGACGTCCATCCGCTTTCGCGTCGTCGTGAATGGCGGCGTCCCGGTGGGGACGGTGATCAGCAACACCGGGCGCGTGAACTACACCGATCCGCTCACCGGGGTTGACCGCACGCAGAACTCGCTCCCCCCGGGTGGTCCGGTCACTGGCCAGCCCACGACGATCACCCTGACGGAGCCCGACGTCACCATCGCCAAGTCGCATAGCGGGTCGTTCCGCCGCGGGCAGCTGGAGAGCTACACGATCAGCGTGAGCAACGTGGGGAGTGGCGTGACCACCGGCACCACGACGGTGAGCGACGTGGTCCCCGCGGGGCTGACCCCCACCTCGGCCACCGGCACCGGGTGGAGTTGCGGCATCAGCGGCCAGACGGTGACCTGCACGTCTGCCACCAGTGTTGCCGCTGGCGGGTCGTTCCCGCCGATCACGCTCGCCGTCGACGTGGCGGCCACCGCCCCGTCGTCCGTCACGAACATCGCCACCGTCTCCGGTGGCGGAGAAAGCAACGCCTCGAACAACAGCGCCGCCGACCCCACGTCGATCATCGACCCCCCGGTGGACGTCGTGATCGCGAAGTCGGCGACGCCGCCGGCCTTCACCGTCGGGAGCAACGCCACCTACACGCTCGACGTCAGCAACAGCTCGGCCTTCAACACCGTGGGGACGATCACTGTCACCGACGTCCTGCCGGCGGGGCTGACCTTCGTCTCCGCGGGCGGCACCGGCTGGAGCTGCGCCAACGCCAGTGGCACCGTCACGTGCACGCATCCCGGCCCCATTGCGGCCGGCGGCGCGCTGCCAGGGATCAGCCTCGTGGTCTCCGTCGGGTCGGCGGCGGCTCCCAGCGTCACCAACACGGCGAGCGTCGCCGCCACCGGCGAGGTGGACCCGAGCGACAACAGCGCGAGCGTCACGACGCCGGTGGGCAGCGCGCCCTCGATCGACCTGTCCATCGCCAAGTCGCACAGCGGCAACTTCGTGGTGGGAAGCACCCACAGCTTCACCCTCACCGTCACCAACGTCGGGAGCGCCGCCACGTCCGGGGCCATCACCGTGCACGACACGCTTCCGGGGACGCTGGCGTTCAACTCGGCGACCGGGACCGGGTGGAGTTGCACGAACTCCAGCGGCCGCGTGCAGTGCACCAACGCCGGCCCCCTGGCGGCCGGGGTGTCAACGACGATCACGCTCACGGTCAACGTGAACCCGGGGGCCTACCCCGGCGTCACCAACCGCGCGCACGTCGTCACCGCCGGTGACGCGAACGCGGCGAACAACAGCGCCACCGATCCGGTCACCGTCGAGACCATCGACCTCGCGATCGCCAAGGTGGCGGCCACGTCGTTCGTCGTCGGGAGCAACGCGAGCTACACGCTCACCGTGAGCAACCTCTCGCCCACGGCGAGCAACCGCCCCATCACCGTGCTCGACACCTTGCCGGCGGGGCTCACCTTCGTGTCGGCCGCCGGCACGGGGTGGAGCTGTTCCCACACGTCGGGTGTCGTCAGCTGCACGCCGTCGGCACCCATCGCCGGCGGGACGTCGGCTCCGCCCATCACCCTCACGGTGGCCGTCGGCTCAGCCGCGGCGCCGAGCGTGACCAATCGCGCCTGGGTGCGCATCATCTCCGACCTGATCACCGCCAACAACGGCGCCAGCGTCACGACGCCCGTCGCCACGCCGGCGCCGGACCTTTCCATTGCCAAGACCGCGAGCGGTACCTTCACGGTCGGCTCGAACGCGAGCTACACCCTCGCGGTTGCGAACGTGGGAACGGCCGCCACCACCGGCGCGATCACCGTCACCGACCTCCTTCCCGCCGGGCTCACCTACGTCTCGGCAACCGGGAGCGGCTGGAGCTGCAGCGAGTCGGCCGGATCGGTGACCTGTACCCACCCCGGGCCGGTGTCGGGCGGTGCCTCGCTGGCCGACATCACCCTCACCGTGGCGGTGGGGAGTGCCGCCGCGCCCACCGTGAGCAACACCGCGAGCGTCACCACGGCCGGCGACGGGAATGCGGGCAACAACAGCTCCACGGCGAACACGCCGGTGAGCACGCCGGCCGTCGCCGACCTGGCCATGGCCAAGACGGCGAGCACCGTCTTCACCGTCGGGAGCCCGGCGAGCTACTCGCTCGTCGTCTCCAACGTCTCCGCCTCGGCGTCCAGCGGGACGGTGACGGTGACCGACACGCTCCCCACCGGTCTCACCTTCGTGTCGGCCACGGGGACCGGATGGAGCTGCGGTGCAACGGCGAATATCGTCAGCTGCACGACGTCGGCCGCCGTGGCCGGTGGCGCGGCCTTCCCCGCCATCGCCCTCACGGTCAACGTGGGCAGCGCCGCACTGCCGAGCGTGACCAACCGGGCGCACGTCGCCCTGACCGGCGATCCCAACGGCGCCAACGACAGCGCCACCGCCGTGACGCCCGTGAGCACCACGCCCGTGGTCGACCTGTCGATCGCGAAGTCGCACGGCGCCCCCTTCGTGGCCGGCGCGAACGGTACCTACACGCTCGACGTGCGCAACGTGGGGACGGCGGCCACGAGCGCACCCATCACCGTGACCGATCCGCTCCCGGCCGGCCTCACCTACGTCTCGGCAACAGGGGCGGGGTGGAGCTGCGCGGCCACCGCCGGAACCGTCACCTGCACGAACGCCGGGCCGCTGGCGGCTGGCGCCACCACGACCATCACGCTGACGGTGGCGGTCGGGGCGGGGGCGCTTCCCGGGGTGACCAACACCGCAACCGTGGCCACGTCGGGTGACGCGAACGCGGCGAACAACAGCGCGAGCGATCCCACCGCCGTCGTCTCGATCCCTGACCTGGCCATGGCCAAGTCGGCGCTCACCTCGCTCGTGGTGGGGATGCAGGGGCAATACCAACTGGATGTGAGCAACGTCTCGAGCGGTGCGACGACGGGGATCATCACCGTCACCGACGTCCTGCCGACGGGACTGACGTTCGTCTCGGCGGCCGGTGGCGGCTTCAGCTGCACGGCGGCCGGGCAGACCGTCAGCTGCACGCGCTCGTCGGCGCTGCCGGCGGGGCAGGCGGCATCGATCGTCCTCACGGTGCAGGTGGGCGCGTCCGCCGCGCCGGGGGTGACGAACAGCGCGTCGGTGACCACGCCCGGCGACCTGAATGCGGCCAACAACGTGGCCTCGGTGACATCCGCAGTGGGAACCGGGGTGGACCTCGCGATTGCCAAGACGGCGTCGACGCTCGTCTCGGGGAGCCAGGGGACCTTCACGCTCACCGTCACCAACGTCGGCACCGGATCCACCAGCGGGGCGATCACCGCGACCGACCTGCTCCCGGCTGGCGTGACCTTCGTCGGGGCGAGCGGAAGCGGCTTTACCTGCGGCGCGTCGGGCCAGCTCGTGACGTGCACGCGCACCACGCCGCTGGCGGCGGGAGCGAGCGTTTCGATCACGCTCACCGTGTCGGTGACGGCGGCGGCGGGGACGAGCCTGAGCAACACCGCGACCACGTCGGCAGCGGGCGACGTGAACCTGTCCAACAACTCGGCAACCGTCGGCCCCGTGTCCGTCGTGGCGCCCACGCCAGACCTGTCCATCGCGAAGCGGGTGACCGGGGTGATCGTGGCGGGCGGCAGCGCGACGTTTGCCATCGACGCCCGGAATGTCGGCGGCGGCGCGACCACCGGTGCCATCACCGTCGTGGATACGCTGCATTCGGGGCTGACCTTCGTCAGCGCCTCGGGAGGCGGGTGGAGCTGCAGCGCCACGGGGCAGGTGGTGACGTGCACCTACGCGGCGCCGTTGGCAGCGGGCGCCACCACCACCGTCAGCATTGTCACCAGCGTGGCGTCCGGCGTGACGCTCGTGGCCAACAGCGCCTCGGGTGGCACACCGGGCGACACCAACCCGGCGAACAACAGCGCCAGCACCGGGCCGGTGCCCGTTGGTGCCGCACCAGACCTCTCCATGGTCAAGGCGGCGGCAGGACCGTTCACCGTGGGGCAGTCCGCCAGCTACACGCTCACCGTCACCAACATCGGGGCGGGCCCTACCGTGGGACCGGTCACGATCACCGACGTCCTTCCCGCCTCGCTGCAGTTCGTCTCCGCGGGGGGCGCTGGCTGGACCTGCTCGGCCAGCGGGCAGGTCGTCAGCTGCACGAACCCGGGGCCGCTCGCTCCGGGGAGCTCCAGCCAGGTCACGCTCACCGTGCTGCCCCGCACCACCGCGGCACCCTCGGTCACGAACACGGCGACGGTGGCCACTCCCAGCGACGCCAACGGCGGCAACAACAGTGGAAGTGCCACGACGCCCGTCAGTGGCACCGTCGACCTCGCCCTTGCCAAGGCGGGGAGCGATAGCCTGGAAGTCGGGACGACGACGAACTACACGATCACCGTGCGGAACGTGGGGACGATCGCGACCACGTCGCCGATCGTGGTGACCGATACGCTGCCCACCGGGATCACCTACGTGAGCGGCGTGGGGGCCGGCTTCGCCTGCTCGGTGAATGCGGGGGTCGTCACGTGCACGAGAACGCTCGCGCTGGCCCCCGGCGAGGTGGTGGTGCTTACGCTCACCGCCACCGTGACGAGCGGCGTGCTCCCGCCGGTCTCCAATCGCGCCTGCGTGGCGACGGCGGGCGACAGCAACACCGCGAACGACTGCGCAAGCACGACGGCCGGCATTGGCGGCACGGTGGACCTGGTGCTCTCCAAGGACGTCGTGGGCAGGCTCGTGGGTGGCCAGGCCGGGCGCTTCTCCCTCGCGGTGCGCAACGTGGGCACGGCGCCCGCCGAGCCGACCATCACGGTGGTGGATACGCTGCCGGCGGGCCTGAGCTTCGGCTCCGCCAGCGGCAACGACTGGATGTGCGCCGCGGCGGGGCAGGTGGTGACCTGCCTGCGTTCCTCGGCGCTGGCGCCCGGCGCAACGTCGACGATCGACCTCACGGTCGGCGTGCAGGCGGGCATCGCGCCGACCGTGACCAACTGTGCGCGCGTCACCGGGGCCAACGAGACCGCGTCGCGCGTGAACAACGTGAGTTGCGTGACGGTCGCGACCGAGGGGCGCGGGAGCCTGGCGATCGAGAAGCGCGTGTCGCGCGACGAGGCGCAGGTGGGTGACGCGCTGGACTACACGATCGTGGTGCGCAACACCGGCAACTTCGTCCTCCCGGACGTCGTGGTGACCGACGACCTGCCGGCGGGCTTCCGCTTCGAGGGCGGAACCGCGCGGATCGACAACCGCTCGATGAGTGATCCCAGCGGCGCGCCGGGCCCGCGCCTCTCCTTCGCGGTCGGGCAACTCCCGGTTGGAGCGGTCGCGACGCTGCGCTACCGCGTGCGCATCACGCCCGGGGTCCGTGCAGGAACGTCGACCAACATCGCCAGCGCTGCCAGCTCGCGAGGCAGTGCGGTGTCGCAGCCGGCGCGCGCCTCCACCCGCATCGTCGGCGGGCTCTTCGAGGAGCGTGGCGCCATC
>CAZVDJ010000186.1:0-7456 GCA_964626245.1 uncultured Gemmatimonadaceae bacterium | reverse complement strand
TGAGTTGATGGATCATCAGTATAGTCGCCCCGTTAGGTTTTGAAACCACTTCTAGTCACTGTCGGGCATCGCCACCGTCAACAGGAAGCTCGCGCCCTCGTCGGCGGCCACGGCGTGGCGGACGCGTGCCCCGATGGACATCACCGTGCCGGGACCCAGGTCGTACTCCTTCCCGTCCATGGTGAGCCGCAGCCGGCCACGCAGCGGCTGAACGGTGATGGGGCCGGCGGCCGAGTGTTCCGGGAGGGAGCCGCCAGGCGCAAGGGCGATGAGCGTGATGCGCAGCGGCCCGCTCTTGAGCAGGGTGCGCGCGGTGCGCCCATGCTTGTCCGCGGGGAGGGCCTGCAGCTGCGCCTCCTCGTGTGCCAGGTCGAAGACGAGTCCGTGCCCGTCGAGCGGGCGATCGAGTGATGACATCAGCGCCTCCCGCCGAGCTGGAGGGGACACGCGCGGCATCCGTCGCTCGGCACCCGGATGAGGACGTGGACAGCTCGTCGGTCCGCGTCAGCACCCTATAGGCATAGCCCGCGGCGTCCGGTCGCGGAAGGCGTCACGCCGATCCCGTGTGCCGCTCGCGGGCGTGAGCGATTCGCGCTCCCCTGCCATAGCTTTCGCCGCACACGCCTCCGCACCCGTCGTGCCTGCCAGCGGCGGGGGAAAGACGGGGGCCAGTGCACGATGATCGCGAACACATGGACCCGACCTCACCCGAATGGATCGCCAACGTCCGCGCCGTGCGTCGCTGGATGTACGCCACCATGGTGGCCGTCATCATCGCGCTCGTGGTGGGCGGCATCACGCGACTCACCGAAAGCGGACTCTCCATCACCGAGTGGAAGCCGGTGTCGGGCGTCCTGCCGCCACTCTCCGACGCGGATTGGCAGGAGGCGTTCGCGCAATTCCAGCAGATCCCGCAGGCGCAGACGGTACACGCCGGGATCACGCTGGATCGGTTCAAGGTGATCTACTTCTGGGAGTGGATTCACCGCGTGCTCGCACGACTTGTGGGGCTGGTGATCGCCCTCCCCTTCTTCTACCTCCTCCTCAAGCGGCGACTGCCGCCCGCGTTGCGGCTGCGACTGGCCATCCTCCCCCTGCTCGTCGGGCTTCAGGGGGCCTTGGGGTGGTACATGGTGCAGAGCGGCCTGTCGGAGCGCACCTCGGTGTCGCAGTACCGCCTGACCGCGCACCTGGCGCTGGCGCTGGTCATCTACGTCGTGGCCGCGTGGACGGCCTTCCGCCTGCGCGCGCCTGACAAGTCGACGTCGAAGGGCCTCGACGCGCGGGACCTCGGCGACGGGGACCTCGACACGCGCGGCGTCGACGGCGGAGCGATCGTACTCGCGGCGCTCGTCTTTGTGGTGATCCTCTCGGGCGGCTTTGTGGCCGGGCTCGACGCGGGACTGGTGTACAACACCTGGCCGTTGATGGGCGGAGAGTTCGTCCCTCCTACCTATGGCGACCTCTCACCGGCGTGGCGCAACGGCTTCGAGAATCGCGCGGCCGTGCAGTTCAACCACCGGCTGCTCGCCTACATCACCGTCGCCGCCGCGCTCTGGCTCACGTGGCGCCGGTGGCAGCACGGCGCGCCCGGCGACTCGGCGCGACGCGCCTGGCGCTGGGTTCCGCTCACGGCGCTCCTCCAAGTGACGCTGGGCGTCTTCACCGTGCTGTACTTCGTCCCGATTCCCGTGGCCGCCCTGCACCAGCTTGGCGCCGTCTTGCTGCTGACGGCCGCGCTGTACGCCGCGGCGCGCCCCGGCCCGGCGCGCCCTGCCGCGGCGCGCCCTGGCCGCTAGTCGCCCTGGCCGCTAGTCGCGGGCGTCCCGACTCACGCGATGTCGGCGCCTGCCTCCGACAATAGCGCGCGCAGCACGGAGCGGTGACAGCGCGATTCGTCCTCGCAGTAGCAGCCAACGGAGAAGTTCGAGGACCGGGAGAGCGCCGCCAGCACCTCCACGTCGTGCTTCGCCCCCGACTCGGCCATCTCGGCGCGATAGCGGCGCGCGAAGATGGCCCACTGCCCTGGCGTCGTCGCCGACTGCCCCAACTTCATCAGCTCCGTGCTGGGCGCCAGGTTCGGAAACCAGACGTCGTACCAGTCCTGCGCGGCGAACTGCTCCTTGGGCACGCCGCGTGGTGGGCGGCGCACGGTTCCGAGCCTGAGCCCTTCCTGTGGATGACGCGGCGTGCCGAGTCGCACGATGCGGATGGACACCGGAGCCTCCGGGTGTTGAGGAGTGCGTGGGGACCGACGGCCGGGATAGCCTTTCCGCCGCTCGACGATGACGCAAGTGGGGCGTAGCTTCGGCGCGACCTGACTCGCGGATAGATCCATGCGTCGCTCCGCCCTTGGTGGCTTCGTGCTCCTGGCACTCTCGCATCGGCTGCCGGCGCAGCAAGCATGGCGAGTGGACACCGTGCGATCGCCGGGCAGCGTGCTGGAGTTCACCGCCACGCGCGGCACGTGGATGAACGTCGACGTGTCGCCGGACGGCCGCACCATCGCGTTCGACCTGCTCGGCCATATCCACGAGGTCCCGATCGCCGGCGGCGCTGCCACCGTCCTCACGCGCGGCAACAGCTGGAACATGCAGCCGCGCTACAGCCCCGACGGTTCGCGGCTCCTGTTCACGTCGGACCGCTCGGGGATGAACGCCATCTGGGCGCTCCATCGCGGTCGCGACTCGGTGGAGCAGCTCTCCAAGGGCGAGGGGTGGACCGCCGGTGGCGGCTGGACGGCAGACGGGCGCGGCTTCTACGCCACGACCATGGACCTCGGGGCGCGCTACGGCGCCGTGCGACTGGATGCGTGGGGAAGCCGGATGGAGTTCGTGCGCCCGGGCACCTTCGCGCCGCCCACTCATTTCGTCGAGCCCCCCGGCAGCCACAAGGTCTACTTCTCCATCCCCGGCGGGCCGGTGTATCCGGCCGGCTTCCAGGTGCGCAGCTACGACCTGCGCTCGGGCGAGGTCGTGACCGTCGTGAACCGGCCGGGCGGCGCGGCCTCGCCCGCCGTGTCGCGCGACGGGCGATGGCTGGCGTACGTGCACCGCGACGACCGCCAGACGCAACTGGTGCTGCGCGACCTGGAGGGCGGAAGTGAACGCGTCCTCCTTCCCTCCATCGATCGTGACCGGCAGGAGGCAGGGGCCGGGACGGGGTACGGCGCGTATCCCGCGTTCGCCTTCACCCCCGACGGTGGCGAGATCGTCCTCGCCTACAACGGCGGGCTGCATGCCGTGAACACGCGCTCCGGCAGCGTGCGCGACATCCCCTTCACCGTCCCCGTGCGTCGCCAGCTCGCGCAGCGACTCGCCTTTCCCGTCCCGGTCCCCGCCGAGGGGACGGCCAGGACGCGATCGCACCGCTTCGGCATCCCGGTCGACGGCGGCGTGGTGTACGAGGCGCTGGGCGACTTGCACCTGCTGCGCAACGGGCAGCGGACCAACCTCACCCAGTCGGCCGCCCACGAGTCGAGCCCGCAGTATGATCCGGCCACGCGCACGCTGTACTACGCCACGTGGGACGACGACTCCCTCGGCGCCGTCTGGTCGCGGCCGCTCGGCGGTGGCGCGCCGCGGCGCCTGTCCAACGTGCCGTCGCAGTACGGGTCGCTCGCCCTCTCACCCGATGGCCGCACGCTGGCGTACGTGCGCGGCACGTCGGAGCTGCAACGCGGCGCCACCACGCTGGACGAGCAGCTCACCTTCGATCTGGTGCTGCGCGGCGCCGACGGCACCGAGCGCCGGGTGACCGGGCTGAGCCTGGCGGGCACGACGCACGCCGGGATCGTGGGGCAGCCGCCGGGCGTGAGCTTTGCGCCTGACGGCCTGCACCTGCTCTACACCGAGTTCTCCGGCGACTCCCTCGTGCTGCGGCGCATCCGCACCGACGGTGAGGGGAAGACGCTCCTCTACGTCTTCCCGCATGCGGTCACCGCGGTGGTGTCGCCCGACCTCTCGTGGATCGCCTTCCGCGAATACCATCGCTCCTTCGTCACGCCGTTCGCCTTCGCCGGCCGCCCCGTTACCATCAGCGCCTTCGACAAGCAGGGCCCCGCCTTTCGGGCGGACTCCTCCGACGGCGCCTATCTCGGCTGGTCGAGGGACGGTACCCGCCTGCACTGGACGCGTGGCACCGGGTTCTACGAGAAGCCGGTGGCCGACATCGCCGCCACCCGAGGCGCGCCGGCGCGCACCGAGCTGTCGTTCGACTTCCCCGTCGCCCTCCCCTCGGGCACCATCGCGCTCACCAACGCCCGGCTCTTCACGATGGATGCCACGCGGCGCGTGATCGATCGCGCGACCATCATCGTCAGCCGCAACCGGATCACGGCGGTGGGGGCCGGCGTCCCGGTGCCCGCGGGCGCGCACGTCATCGACCTCACGGGAAAGACGGTCATGCCGGGGATGATCGACGCGCACGCGCACTACAATCCGGCGCTCTCATCCCTGCACACCGTCGAGCAACGGCACAACGGGCTGCTGGCCAACCTGGCGTACGGCACCACCACCTTGTACGAGGTCTACGGCAACGTCCACAAGGACTTCCTGGTCTCCGACCTCCAGCGCAGTGGCGCGATTCCCGGCGCGCGCCTCTTCTCCACCGGGAATCCGATCTACGGAATGCGCACCTTTCGCCCCAAGCTCTTCCGCCCCATCCAGTCGTTTGCCGACGCGGTGGAGATCGTGCGCTTCAACAAGGACCACGGCGCCACGGCGCTCAAGGACTACGTGCACTTTGGCCGCGCGGCACGGCAGCAGTTGTACGAGGCGGCACGCGTCCACGGGCTCAACGTGGTGGCCGAGACGGCGGTGGACCCGCCGATGAACATGACGATGCTGCTGGACGGCGTGTCCGGACTGGAACACACCATCGGGCTCACGCCGCTCCACGACGACGTGGTCCGGCTGTGGGCCGCCACCGGGGCCGGCAACACCCCCACGCTCATCGTCTCCTACAACGGCCCTGCTGGCGAGACCTTCTTTCGGCAGGGAGAGCGGTTGTGGGACGATCCCAAGGTGCTGCAGTTCTTCCGTCGCGACGCCATGCTGGCCGGGCGCCGCCCCACGCACTACTTCGAGGACGACATCTACGCCGTGGACATGGCCAGCGAGCTGCGCAAGCTCGCCGCCGCCGGCGTTTCGCTCCAGGGAAGCGGGCACGGCCAGCAGCACGGGCTGGACAAGCACTGGGAGCTGGAACTCTTCGTGAAGGGAGGATTCTCCCCCATGGAGGCGCTGTCGTTCGCCACCATCCAGAGTGCGCAGTACCTGGGAATGGGCGCGCAGCTCGGCTCCGTCGAGATCGGGAAGCTCGCGGACCTGGTGATCCTCGACGGCGATCCGCTCGCCGACATCCGCAACTCCCGACGGATCGATCGGGTGATGCTCAACGGGGTGCTCTACAGCGGAAGGGATGCCTCGCGGTTGTACCCCGATCCACAGCCGGCGCGCCCCATGTACTTCCAGCGCTAGCCGGCGCGGCACCACGCCGTCGCTCCCCCAGTCGCTCACCGCAGGAGGAGATCCATGTCGCTCTCCCGCCGCCAGTTCGTTGGCGCCATCGGCACCGCGCCGTTGCTCACGGCGGCCGCGCGCGCGGCACGCGAGCAGCAGGAGGCCGTGTCGGCCGCTCCGTCGCGTGTCGAGACCGCCCGCGTCGAGACCGCGCAGGCGACTGATCTCGCGCGCATGGAGCCGTGGATCGTGGTGCAGCCTGCAGCGCTGCGTGCGAACGTGGGCACCTTGTCGCGCCTCGCCGGCGGCCGCCCGCTCATGGCGGTGATCAAGAACAACGGGTACGGCCTGGGGCTTCGCGAGGTGGCCGGCATCCTCGAGGCGGATGCGCGTGTGTCCGGCTTCGGCGTGGTGAAGTCGGCCGAGGCCCTCGCCCTGCGCGAGGCCGGCATTCGCAAGCCGATCCTCCTCCTCGCGCTGTGGGACGAGTCGGAGGGAGAGACGCTCGTCAGGCACGACGTCACGCTGAGCCTTTGCGTCCCCGATGCCCCGGCGCGCGCCGCCCGCGCCGCCGAACGCGCGGGGCGCGCTGCACGCGTGCAGTGCTACGTCGACACCGGCATGAGTCGCATGGGGCTCTCCTGGCGCTCGGCGCTCCCGGTCGTGCAGCAGGCGGCGCAACACCGGCAACTGCTCCTGTCGGGCATGCTGACCGAGCTCACGGAGGATCGCGCGTTCGACACCGAGCAGGTGCGGCGGCTGCAGGAGCTGGCGACGCAGGTACGTGCGGCGGGAGTCAGCCTGGGCGGGCCGCTGCATGCGGCCTCGTCACACGCCGTCTTCAACCACGCCGACACCCTGCTCGAGGCCGTGCGTCCTGGCATTTCGCTGTTTGGCACCTATCCCACGGACGAAGGGAGCGAACGTTCGATTGCCGGGCTGCAGGTGGCGCTGTCGCTCAGGGCGCGGGTGGTGCGCGTGGAGCAGCTGCGCGTGGCCGATACCGTGAGCTACGGCCGGCGCTTTCGCGCCGACGCCCCGACGTGGATCGCCACGATTCCGGTGGGACATGCGGACGGCTACCCGCGGCGGGCGGTGAACGGGTGCAAGGTGCTCATCGGGAGCCACACGTATCCCGTCATTGGCGCGGTGAGCGCGAGCCACTGCATCGTGAACCTCGGAGCGGACACCACCGTCCGGGTCGGGGACATCTGTGTCCTGGTCGGTCCGGAGCATCCCGAGATCCATCCGAACGCCATCGCCGTCACCGCCGGGGTGTCGGTCTACGACGTCCTGATGCACCTGGCACAGGGGCTACCTCGGCTGGTCGGTTGAACCGCGCGGCGCACCGGACTTTCGCGGCGAGTGACACCGCGGCGCTTCGTGACCGGCGTTAGGTGACCGCCTGCAGCGTCAGGATTGCGCGGTCCCCAGGACGATGCGCCGGCGCGTCTCCCGGTCCACCGCATCGCGAACGCGGGACGCCGCGCCCCACGCCACGACCCCGAGCAGCAGCCACGCGGCGAGCATTCCCCACTCGAGGGGGAAGCGCCCCTTGGCATCGGCCCACGGCTGGTACAGGGCGAGCCCGAACGAGAACGCCGATCCCACGATCGCGACCGCGATGGTCGGCATGCCGCCGGGGACGCGGAACGGACGCTTGGCGTCCGGGCGGCTGCGCCGCAAGCGCACCACGGCCACGCACGTGACCAGGTAGCTCAGCGCCAGGCAGCTCGACGCCGCGTTGACGATGGGGAGGATGGCGTTGCGCCCGAGCAGGGTGACCACCGCTCCGGCCGCACCCACGAACAGGATGGCCGACGCCGGCGATCCGTGGGTGCGATGCACGCGTCCCATGGCGGGGTGCACCAGGTGCGACCGTCCAAGCGCGAACAGCAGGCGTGACCCGCAGACGAACATCGCGTTCCACGTGGACAGGAGGCCCAGCAGCGCGGCCACCAGCACGAGCTTCCCCATGACGACCGAGCCGAAGG
>CAZVDJ010000185.1:0-7464 GCA_964626245.1 uncultured Gemmatimonadaceae bacterium | reverse complement strand
GCCTCCTCGATCTCGGCATTGGTGGGCAATTCCTCGTTCGGACCGACGCCGAGCTGGCGGGCGGCCTTGCGTTTGGCCAGGCCGTAGTCGCGGATGCCTTCTTCCGCGATCAGGAAGAAGGAGGGCTCGATGCCGCCTTCCTCATCGTCTACGTCGGGCAGAATCCCTCCTTCTCACCGGAGGCCTTCGCGCGCGCCAATGCGCAGGCGATCGAGAAGTTCGAGGCGATCCACCGCCTGGTCGACTCCATCGCCCCCGACCGGGTCGCGCTCGCCCGCACGCCTGACGACGTCCTGCGCATCTCCGCCCAGGGGAAGAAGGCGATCCTCATCGGCGTGGAAAACGGCTACCCGATCGGGAACGACATTGCCAACGTGCGCCGCTTCCACGAGCTGGGGGCGCGATACCTCTCGCTCGCCCACAATGGCCACTCGCAGCTCTCGGACTCCAACACCGGGGAGCGGGACAACAGCTTCCAGTGGAACGGGGTCTCGCCGTTTGGCGAGCAGGTGATCGCGGAGCTGAATCGGCTGGGGGTGATGGTCGACATCTCGCATCCGTCCAAGGCGTCGATGATGCGCACGCTGCAGCTGACGAAGGCGCCGATCATCGCGTCGCACTCGGCGGTGCGCGCGCTGGCCGACCACAGCCGCAACCTCGACGACGAGCAACTGAAGGCGCTGGCGAAGAATGGCGGCGTGGCGCAGATCGTCGCCTTCGACGGGTACGTGAAGATCCGGCCCGCCGACGCACCGGAGCGCATTCGCGCGCTCAACGCGCTGCGCGAGGAGTTCGGGCTGGCGCCCGGTGGTGGTCCCGGTGGCCTGGGGCGTGGTGCCCTGCAGCAGTTGCCGGCCGACAAGCGCGCCGCGTTCCAGCGACGGCTGGCCGAGGTGGACCAGAAGTTCCCACCGCCTCCTCGGGCCACGGTGAAGGACTTCGTGAACCACATCGATTACGCGGTGAAGCTCATCGGGATCGATCACGTCGGGATCAGCTCCGACTTCGACGGCGGTGGCGGCGTGGAGGGATGGAGCGATGCCAGCGAGACGTTCAACGTGACGCTCGAGCTCGTGCGCCGCGGCTACACGGAAGCCCAGATCGGCAAGCTGTGGAGCGGCAACCTGCTGCGGGTGCTGGGCGAGGTGCAGAAGGTGGCCGCGACGCTGCAGAAGACGCCGGCCGACGACTGACGCCGTCGTGCAGGAGGCGCCGGCAGTCGATGGCACCGAGAGAACCCGACAAGCCGCGCACACGCAAACGGGAGGCGACCAGGGTCGCCTCCCGTTTGCATGCAGCTGGCGGGCGAACTACTTGATGCTCACGACCTTCACACCAGCGACGGCAGCCCCGGCGCTCACGTAGCCGATGGCCCCGGCGTTCCCCTTCACGAACGCGACGATGTCGTCGTCGCTCGCCTTGGTGGCGGGCGGAACGTCCTTGCCGGAGAAGATCTGCTGCTGCCAGTAGGTTTCCACGGCCGCCACGGACTTGCCCAGCACCGCCTTGCTGAAGGCGGCCCGGACGGCGGCCCCCTTCGCCTGGTCCACAGGCGTGGCTGCGGCGCCAGCGGGGAACTTGGTGGCCTGCTTGAGGAAGATCTTGGCCGCCTGGTCGGCGGTCAGCTCTTCGGTAGCGTTGGCGCTGTTGACGATCACCTTGAAGTCCTGGGCGTTCGCCTCGCGTGAGGCGCCGCCCAGGGCCACGAGGGCCAGCAGCGCGATCAGGAATCGCTTCATGGGCTGGCTCTCCGGTTAGAAGCTCACCGCCACGCTGGCGATGGCGTAGTTGGACCGCGAGCGCGGCGCGAGCCCCATCACGAGGGGAGGACGCGTCGGCGGAACGAAGGTCGGCACGGGGCTGTCGAAGTTGTAGCCCTGCTGACGGTGCAGCTCGAACTTGAACTTCACGTTGGCCGCCGGCGCGTAGTTGATGCCGCCCGCGATGTCCTCGATGGCGTGCAGGTTCACGGCCGGGAAGGGCTGCGGCAGCGTGACGTAGGTGTGCGCCGTGTTGTACTCGGTGGCGATGGTGAACTTCTCCGTCACCTTGATCCCGCCCTGCAGGTAGTACGCCGAGTACACGGGCTTCGGCGTGTCGGGATTGGTGAAGCGCGTGTACTCGCCGCGGGCGAAGCCGCGCGCAAAGTCGCCATCCACCGAGAAGAGCGTCGTGAGCTGGCGATCGGGCTTCTCGGGCAGGGTGTGGCTGGGCGTCGGCTGGTACGACGCGGCAAAGGCGCCGAAGCGAAGCCCCTCGATCGGCGTGCGCAGCCAGATCTGCCCGCCCACCGTTTCCTCTTCGCGCAGCTGCAACACGGAGACACCGTTGGCGCCGGGCAGGGTCGCCTTGATCCCGAAGCCACCGCCGAAGGCGGTTGCCTCCAGGCCCCACCCACCGCTCAGGTCGAAGCGATGCCCGACAACGATCCCGTCGATGTTCTCGAGCGTCTCACCGTACACGCTGCTCCCGACGCGATAGAACGGAAGGAGCGTTCCGATGAAACGCACCTCGTTGAACAGGCCGCGGGGCAGCGGATTGCGGCCGAGCTTCACCGTGGTGTTGCCCACGCGATGCTCGTAGAACGCCCACACGGGAGCGAGCGTGGGCTCGATCGCCTTGAGCGGGCTGGTGCCAAGCGCGCGATGCAGCAGCTGCACGACCACGCGGCTGTTGTCGCCCAGCTTGTAGCCGACCTGCAGCGCCACGGCGCGGTAGTCGGTGGTCCCGTCCTTGTTGATGCCCAGCACGCCCAGTCCGTCGGACTTGCCGGCGCCAGCATTGAGCGATCCGTGGATCGAGAGCTTCTCGACCCAGTCCTGCGCCGCCGCCGGAGCGGCGCCGGAGAGAAGGGTGACGACGCCAGCGAGCGCGATGGCGCGCGGCGCGAAGAATCCGGACATGGTGAGGCTCCTGGTACGGTTGGGTTGGGGACTAGAACTCGGAGAGCGCGACGTCGTCCTCGAGCGGAATGCCCGAGCCGACGCGCGTAACCGGAGCCGACGACGCGGGGCGCCGCACGGCGTGGACCGAACGGGCGCGCGTCTCGAACTGCGCCGCCAGTCGGTTCATCTCGTTGGCCTGCGCAGAGAGCTCGGTGGAGGCGCTCGCCGATTCCTCCGCGTTGGCCGCGGTGCGCTGCGTGACCTCGCTGATGCGGCCGATGGCCGCGGTGATGTCCGCCAGGTCACGTTCCTGCTCGTGCGCGCCCTCGGCGATCTGCCGCATCACTTCGCTGGCGCGCTCGACCGAGGTGTTGATCTCCACGAGGATCGTGCGCACGCCATCGTTGAGCGTGACGCCGGCGTCGGCGCGCTGGATGGACGTCTCGATCAGCGCCGACGTGGAACGCGCCGCCTCGGCCGCGCGCATCGCGAGCGAGCGCACCTCGTCGGCCACCACGGCGAAGCCGCGGCCGGCATCACCCGCGCGCGCCGCTTCCACCGCGGCGTTCAACGCGAGCAGGTTGGTCTGGAAGGCGATCTCGTCGATCGTGCGGACGATGCGCGCCGTGTGGTCGGCGGAGGCCTTGATTTCGCTCACCGCATCGGCGAGCTGCCGCATGCCATCCACGCCCTTCTGTGACGTGGCGCGAGCCCCATTGACGATGCCCTGGGCCTGCTGCGCGTCGGCGGCATTGCGCTGCGTGCGCCCGTCAACGACCCGGAGGCGCTCGGAGACCTGGTCGACGCTCGCGGCCTGGTCGGACGCGCTGCTCGCCAGGTCACGGCTTCCGTCGCCGATCTCGCTGGAGGCCGAGCTGACCTGCGCAATGGCAGCCTGCAGCTGCTCGAACGTCTCGCAGATGTTGTCCAGCGCGAGATTGAGGCTGTCCTTGATCGCGGCGTGATCGCCCTTGTAGTCGCCCTCCATGCGCGACGCCAGGTCGCGGTCGGCGACGCGCTCCAGCACCACGCGCGCCTCCTCGAGCGGGCGGCCGAGGGCGTCGAGCATGTCGTTGGTCCCCTGCAGCAATGCCGCGTACGCGCCCTCGAACTTGTCGGGCGCCCCGCGTCGGGCGAGTTCGCCGTTGCGCGCGGCCTCGATGAGCAGCTGCGCCTCGGAGGTGATCGCCTCGAGGGTGCGCGTCGCGCGGTTGATGTTCATGGACAGCACGTCGTCGTTGGAGCGCGGCGTGACGACGTGGGACAGGTCGCCGCGGCCCAGGCGATCCGCGGCTTGCGCGATCTCGCGCACGTAGGCAATGGTGCCACGGAAGGCGGAGGCAACGACTCCCACCTCGTCGTTCGCCTGATACTCGACCTGCTGGTCCAGGCGTCCCTGCGCGATCCCTTCCGCGGCATCGGCGATGCTGCGCAGCGGCCCCAGCACCGACCGAAGCGTCCCGATCGCAACGACGACCAGGATTGCCATGGAGACGACCAGGACGGCGGTGATGGCGTATGAAGTATTCTGCTGGGCGGAGCGCGACTCGGCGAAGGCGTGGTTGATGCGCTCCTGGTCACGCGTGGCGCGGGCGGCGAGCGAGTCGCGCAGCGACGTATACCCGCTGGCCATGGCCTGCAACTGCTCGGTGCCGTTCTCGCCCAGCGTCCCGCCGATCATGGCCAGCGAGGTGGCGCGCGCCGTGGCGTGATACGACTTGAAGGCGGCCGACGTCGCGTCGAGCTCGGCGGCGGTCAACACCGGATTGCCGCGTGAGGCGTTGAGCGTGCTGTCGAAGTGCTGGGCGATGCTGTCCACCGCGATGACCTGCGCGCTGTCGCTCACGGCAACGGCGTCGCGCAGCGAGCGCTGCAGGGTGGCCAGGTCTTCAACGAGCACATCGCTCGACTCGCGGGACGGGGCGTAGCCCTGTTCGATGCTCGCCAGGTGGCGGTCGGCCAAACGACCGAAGACCAGCGTCACGCTCAACGTGGCGACAAAGCCCACGGCGGCGATGACCGGAAGTGCGAGAATGCGAAGGCGGAGCGGGAGTTGCGAGAGCATGGGGAGGAGGGCGAGGTGCCGGCGGTGGTGTGCCGGACAACATGGATCGCTCCTCATTCAGTCTCGGTCGCTTGCAGCCGCGCTATATGCACGACTTCATTAGCGCGCGCTGAGAATGGCCGCGCGCCCGGCGCACCCGGCGCGGGAGCCACCGCGCGGGCGTCGCTATCCGCGTGTGGCGGCGGAGTCGCCTCCTGCGTCGCCTGCCGAGTCGCGCGCGGTGTCGCCCTGGGGCGTGCCCCCGGTGTCACCGGTGTGCGCGGGAAATCCCGTGGGCAGCTGCAGGGAATTAGCCACGCCTAACGGTTGCGCCGGGCGTGGTCGTGCCAGCTCGTCGTCGTGCATGACGCGAAGGGCGGGCGTGTGCAGGTCGTCGAACTGCCCGCCTCGGGCCGCCCAGACGAAGGCGACGACGGCGGCCAGGACGAGAACCAGCGCCAGCGGCAGGACGAGGTACACGATGCTCACGTGGGCCCCACGGGCTGGCGGGAGAAGGAACGACCGTACCACGAGCCCAGCACCACCGTCAGGGAGCTGAGGGGCATCATGACGGCGGCCACCAACGGGGAGATGACGCCGGTGATGGCCAGCGTCGCACCCGCCACATTATAGAGGAGCGAGAAGGCGATGTTGCGGCGGATCACCCGCATGGTGTCGCGCGCGCCGCGCGTGAGCTCGACCAGCGGGGCCAGTCCCGGCGTGGTGAGGTAGATGTCGGCCGTGGCCAGCGAGGCTTCGGCGCCGCCATGCACGCCAATGCCGACGGTCGACGCAGCTATCGCGGCGGCATCGTTCACGCCGTCGCCGACCATCACGACGTGCCCCGAGCGCCGGAGCGTCTCCACTTCACGCAGTTTGTCCTCGGGCGACGCCTCACCGCGGCACGCCGCTGCCGGGAGTCCCAGCGCGGCACCCACCGCGCGCACCACGGGAGTGGCGTCACCCGACAAGAGGCGAACCTCCCACCCGGCGGCACGCAGCGCACGAATGCTCGCCTCCGCGTCCGCGCGAATCGGGTCGCCCAGCCAGGCACGGGCGACAGCGATGCCATCGACCGCGACCCAGACCGGGGTTGCCGTGGCGTCGACCCCCGAATCCTCGAGTCGCCACTCGTCAGGCACGTCGTCGCGCAGCGCCTGACGGACGAAGGAAGGGGAACCGATCACGACCTCGCGGCCGTCCACCGTCCCCCGAATCCCCGCGCCGACGACGTGCTCCGACGCCTGCACCACGGGAGGCGCGGGGAGAGACTCGGGCGACCCGGTCGCGACCAGTCCGCGACGGAAGCCATCAGCCAGCGGATGTGTCGACTCCTGCTCCAGCGCCAGCACGAGTGGCTTGACCCAGTCGTCCCCGGCCCAGCGCACCAACGAGAGCCGCGCCTCGGTGACTGTCCCCGTCTTGTCCAGCACCAGGGTGGAGGGGCGGGAGAGCGACTCGATGGCGTCGCCACCCTTGATGAAGAGGCCACGGCGCGCGGCGCGCCCGGTGGCCACGGTCACGGCGAGCGGCGTGGCCATGGCCAACGCGCAGGGACATGTGACCACCAGGAGCGCGATGGCGTGGTCCAGCGCGCCGGACGGATCGCTGCCGAACCCCGTGAGCCACGTGACGGCGGCCAGCAGCAGGACGACGGCAACGAACCACCCCGCAAGCCGGTTGGCCAGCACGACCACCGGTGCTCGGCGCCTGCTGCTCTCTTCCACCTGGCGGAGAAGTCGCGCCACGCGGCTCTCCTCGCCCGCCCGTTCCACGCGCACGTGCAGTGGAGCGGACACGTTGAGCGTGCCCGCATAGACGCGGCACCCGATCGTGGCGGTGACGGGGCGCGACTCGCCGGTGAGGAGCGAAACGTCAATCGCGGAGCGTCCCTCCGTCACCACGCCGTCCGCTGCAATGGTATCGCCCGCCCTCACGTCCAGCAGCATGCCGGGAACGAGGGCCGCGGCGGGCACTTCGCGCACCAATCCCTGCTCGTCCACCACGCGCGCGCCGTGCGGGGTGAGCGAGCAGAGCAGCTCCGACGCGTCCGTGGCAGCCCGCGTCCCGCGCTGCTGCAGGTAACGCCCGACCAGGAGCAGGAAGATGAGGATCGTGACCCCATCGAAGTAGACCGGACCACGGTCGGTGAGGGTGTTCACCATGCCGCGGGCCGTCCCCGCCGCCAGCGCGATCGCGATGGGGAGGTCCAGGTGCAAGGTGCGCGTGCGCCACGCCGCCCAGGCGCCGGCAAAGAAGACGCGTCCCGGTCCCGCGATGGCCGGCACGGTGAGCGCCAGCGACACCCAGCGGAAGAAGCGCTCGTATTCGGCTTCGATGCCGTCGGAGAGGACGCCGCTGTACATCGCGACCGCGGCGAGCATCACGTTGATCGCGATGGCGCCCGCCACGCCGATGCGCACCAGCGCGGAGCGGTCCTCGCGGCGTCGCACCTCGTCGCGGCGAACGCCGAGGTAGGGATGTGGCGGGTAGCCCAGTGAGGCGAGCGCCTGCGCTATCGCCGACAGCTGCACC
>CAZVDJ010000184.1:0-7492 GCA_964626245.1 uncultured Gemmatimonadaceae bacterium | reverse complement strand
CGCTGCAGGTCCCCCTCATCCTCATCGCCCTCGCGCTCCTCGCCGCCGAGACCTTCGTCGTGCAGCGCGACGAACGGCGGGACGCCGCCGCGTGAGCCGCCTGCCACGCGGGAACCGCGCGCGCCGGCGCGGCGCGACGCCACCGGTCGGCCGTTCCTGATGGCCCTTCCCACGATCCTCGACGCGCTGGAGCGCCTGGGCGCGTTTGCGCGTGTGGCCAACGCACTCCCGTCGCCGGGCGCGCGCGTCCCGGTGGCCGGGCTGGAGGGCTCGAGCGACGCCGTCCTGGTCGCCGCGCTCGCCAGGCGCTTTCCGCAGCGGTTCTTCGTCGTCGTCACCGACGCCGTGGCGGATGCAGAACGCTGGCTGGCCGACCTGCACGTCCTGGTCGACGACGCACACGCCGCGCTCTATCCGCCGCGCGAGGGCTTCGGTGAAGTGGAGCCGCACGCCGAGATTGCCGGCGAACGCGTGGAGACGCTGGAACAGGTGTCGCGCGGCAGCGTCCGCGTCCTGCTCACCACGGCGCGCGCCCTCCTGGAGCGCACGGCGCTCCCCCGGGCGTTAGGCGCCGCGCGGCTGGAGCTGCGCAAGGGCGACACGCGACGCCCCGAAGACCTGGCCGCCCACCTCGAGGCCATCGGCTTCGAGCGCGTCCCCATGGTGGACGACGTGGCGCAGTTCTCGGTGCGTGGCGGGATCTTCGACATCTACTCCTTCGGGATGGCCGACCCGGTGCGCCTCGAGTTCTGGGGCGACGAGATCGTCGAACTGCGCCACTTCGAGCTCGGCTCGCAGCGCTCCACGCGCGAGGCGACCGTGGCCGTCGTCCTGCCGGTGGATGGCGGCGCGGGGGAACTGGTGGTCGGTGGCGAGCGGGTCTCGATCCTCGAGCTCTTTCCGCCGGACACCGTGCTCGTCCTTCCCGACGAGTCGCACGTGGGGCCCGAGCTGGCGCGCACGTGGGAGGAGGCCCAGCATCACGCCGAGCTGGCGCGGCGCCGCGGCGAGGAGGCGGTGGATCGCGAGCAGCTCTTCCTGCCGCCCGCCGAGGTGGCCAAGGCGTTAGGCAGCTTTGGCCGCGTGGCCGCCGCCGACCCCGCGCGCGACCGCGAGTGCATCGTCTTTCCGATCCGGCCGCCGGAGAACATCGCGCGCGACATCAAGCTCCTGCGCCGCGTGGTGCGCGACGCCACGCCCACGGTGATCCTCTGCGACAATCCGGGACAGGCCGAGCGCCTGGACGAGCTGCTCAACGAGGACGCCGAGTTCCGCGCCCCGGCGAGCCTGGTCATCGGCGTGCTCAACGGCGGCTTCATCATCCCGCCTGGGGTGCCAAACCGACGGGAGACGGAAGACGGAGGACGCGAGCCCGCTGACGCGCTCCCGTCTCCCGTCTCCCGTCCCCCGTCTGCGGTTCACGGCCTTCGCGTCCTCACCGACCACGAGATCTTCCGGCGGGAACGCCGCCTCCGCCGGGCGCGTCGTTATGCAACCGGCGCCGCGCTGGAGGCCGTGACCGCGCTCAAGCCCGGCGACTACGTGGTGCACCTGGAGCACGGCGTGGGGATCTATCGCGGCATCGAGCAGCTCTTCGTGCGCGAGAGCACCATCGAGGTCGCCGTCATCGAGTACGAAGGGGGCGACCGCCTCAACGTCCCGCTCTATCGCATCGACCAGGTGGAGCGCTACCGCTCGGGCGTCGATGTCGGGGACGACGCCCCGCCGCCGCGCCTGCACCGGCTTGGCGGCCGGCGATGGGCGCAGCAGCGCGAGAAGACGCGCGCCGCCATCGAGGAGATGACGCAGGAACTCCTCCTGCTCTACGCGCGCCGGCAACTCGCCTCGCGTCCACCGCACGTTCCCGACACCGCGTGGCAGCGGCAACTCGAGTCGTCGTTCCTGTTCGAGGACACGCCCGACCAGCGCAAGGCGACGCAGGACGTGAAGGGAGACATGGAGAAGCCGCGCCCCATGGACCGCCTGCTCGTGGGCGACGTGGGCTACGGCAAGACCGAGATCGCCATCCGGGCCGCCTTCAAGGCCGTGCAGAGCGGCCGGCAGGTCGCCGTCCTCGTCCCCACCACGATCCTCGCCGAGCAGCACTATCGCACGTTCTCCGATCGCCTGGCCGACTTCCCCATCCGGGTCGCCGTCCTGTCGCGCTTCCAGACGCCCAAGGAGCAGGCCACGCTGCTCGCCGAGGTCGCGGCGCAGAAGATCGACATCATCATCGGGACGCACCGCCTCCTCTCCGACGACGTCACCTTCGGCAGGCTGGGGATCATCGTCATCGACGAGGAGCACCGCTTTGGCGTCAAGCACAAGGAGAAGCTCAAACAGCTCAAGCTGGAAACCGACGTCCTGACGCTCACCGCCACGCCGATCCCACGGACGTTGCACCTGTCGCTGGCCGGGCTGCGCGACATGACGCTGATGCAGACGCCGCCGCGCGACCGCTCGCCCGTGCTCACCTTCGTGGAGCCATGGGACGACGGGCTCATCGAGGAGGGGATCGCGCGCGAGCTCGACCGCGGCGGCCAGGTCTTCTTCGTGCACAACCGCATCGAGACCATCGAGGCCATCGCCGACCACGTGCGCCGCGTCGTGCCGCGCGCCCGCGTGGCCGTGGGGCACGGCCAGATGCGCGAGAAGGACCTGGAGGACGTGATGCGCCGCTTCGTCGCCGGCGAGGTCGACGTCCTCGTCTCGACGCTCATCGTGGAGTCGGGGCTCGACGTCCCCAACGCCAACACGATGTTCATCAACCGCGCCGACCACTTCGGCCTGGCCCAGCTCTACCAGTTGCGCGGGCGCGTGGGCCGCTCGCACCGGCGCGCCTACTGCTACCTCGTCGTCCCCGACCGCATCGACGAGGATGCCGAACGCCGGCTCCAGGTGCTGGAGCATCACACCGAGCTGGGGTCGGGCTATCGGGTCGCGCTCAAGGACATGGAGCTGCGGGGCGCCGGCAACCTGCTGGGGGCGGAACAGTCGGGACACGTGCACGCGGTGGGGTTCGAGCTCTACCTCCGGATGCTGGAGGAGGCGGTGCATCGCGTGCAGGCGGGCGACGCCGCCCCCAAGGCCGTCCCCACCGACGTCTCGCTCGACCTCCCCTCGTACCTCCCCGACGACTACGTCGTGTCGCAGGAGGCCAAGCTCGACGTCTACCGCCGCCTCACCGCGATCACCGAGCCGTCGGCCATCGAGGCGCTCAAGCTCGAAGTCCGCGACCGCTTCGGCCCCCTCCCTCCCGCCGCCCAGCACCTCTTCGCAGCAGCCATGCTGCGCCTGGTCGGGGGGGAGATGGGGATCGAGGGGATCCTCGTGCACGGGGACGAAGCCCGTGTTACTTTTCGCGACTCCGCCGCGCCACGCCTCAAGGGGCTCAACGCGGCGTTTGGCGAGGTGCAGTTCCGCGCCGACGTCCGGCGCGTCCATCCGCTCTCGCTCAAGCTCACCCGCCTGGGCGGTGCCGGGATCCTCGACGGTCTCGTGCGCGCGCTCCAGATCCTCCGGCCGAACGAACTGCCGAAGGCCGGGTAAGCAGCCGTCACAATCACGCCCTCCAACCGGACGACCATGATTCGCCTTCGCTCCCTGGGTGCGCTCGCTCTCGTTTCGCTCGCCGCGTGCGATGGACTGAAAGAGGCCTTTTCCTCACACGTCGACGTCGCCGCGCGCGCCGGGTCGCAGGAGCTCTCGGTCCAGACGCTGGCCGACCTGCTCGGCAAGTCGCGCGTCCCGGTCCAGAAGGAGGTGGCCAAGAGCATCGCCGACGCGTGGGTCAACTACCAGCTCCTGGGGCAGGCCGCGGCCGAGGGCGACTCGCTGAACGATCCCAAGCTCATCGACGAGGTCATGTGGCCGGTCTACACGTCGGCCAAGACCAACAAGTTCTACAAGCAGGTCTCGGAGAAGTGGGTCACCGACACGTCCGACGCCACCGCCTCGGCGGCGTTCGACAAGGGCGACCTGCTCGCCGCGCGCCACATCCTCTTCCAGGTGCCGCCGGGGCAGGAAGGGGACACGCTGGCGGTGATGAAGAAGGCGCAGGGCGTGCTGGCGCGCACCACCGCAGCCAACTTCGCCGCCCTCGCCAAGGAGCACGGCTCCGACGGCACCAAGGACGTGGGCGGTGACCTGGGCGTCTTCAAGCCCAGCGACATGGTGCCGGACTTCTCCAAGGCGGTCGCCGCGCTCAAGCCCGGCGAGATCGGCCCGCTCGTTCGCACGCAGTTCGGCTACCACATCGTGCGCCGCAACACCTTTGCCGAGGCCAAGGGCCCCTTCCTTCAGGAGTTTGCCAAGCGGCAGCGCTTCGTCGCCGAGAGCACCTTCATCACGGGGCTCGAGTCGGACGGGAAGATCGAGATCAAGGCCGACGCCGCGAAGACGGTGAAGGCCGTGGCCGCCAACCCGTCGGAGCACGAGAAGGACCGCACGGTCGTCGCCACGTCGCGACTGGGCAACTTCACCGCGGCGAACATCTCGCGCTGGATCGGCGGCTTCCCCAACCCCGACCAGATTCGCGGCCAGATCGCGCAGGCCCCGGACTCGCTGATGAAGACCTTTGTCCTCAACCTCCTGCGCAACGAGCTCATCCTCGATGCCGCGGACAAGGCCAAGATCACCGTCGACAGCGCCGAGACGGCGGAGATCCGCTCGTCGTTCCGTGCCCTGGTCGGGAACGTCTGGGCCGGGCTCAACATCACCCCTGCGGCCCTCTCCGACAGCGCCAAGACGACGGCCGACAAGCAGCGCCTCGCCGCGTCGCGCATCACGGAGTACCTCACCAAGCTGGTCAACGGCGAGGCCCAGTTCATCGAGGTCCCGGCGCCGCTGGCCGACGCCCTCCACAAGAAGTACGACTGGAAGGTGAATGCGGCGGCCATCGACGCGGCGGTCACCGCGGCGCAGCCCATCCGCGCCAAGGCCGACTCGGCGCGCGCGGCGCAGATGCCACCCTCGGCGGTCCCGGTGCCGGGCGCCACGCCGCCGGCCGACACCGGGGCGCGCAAGTAGCTCGTTCTCCATGCGAGTTCAGGCGCGGGCGATCCTCCGGGGTCGCCCGCGTTGAACTTCCCCCCCGCTCCCTGTGTACCTTGTGCGCATGAGCCTCCTCCGTCGGGTCCTCGCGGCACTCGCCGTGGCGTCGTCCGTGGCCGCCGTCCCAGCTGCGCATGCGCAGCAGCCCATCAACATCCCGGTCGATCGGATCGTCGGCGTCGTTGGTGCACACGCGATCCTCTGGAGCGACATCCTCGAGGAACTGTCGCAGCGCCGCGCGCAGGGGTTGCAGGTGCCGGAGGACTCCACGGCGCAGCTGGCGCTCGCGCACTCCATCCTGCAGGAGATGATCGATGTGGAGGTGATGGTGCAGCGGGCCCGCGCCGACACCTCCATCACGGTGGCCGACGCCGACCTGGCCAACACGGTCGAGCAGCAGATGAAGCGGCTGCGCGACCAGTTCAAGACGGAGGCGGAGTTCGCACAGGCGCTGAAAGGGGGCGGCTTCGGCAACATCGAGGAGTATCGCCGATGGCTCACCGACCAGGCCCGCCGGCGTGCCCTGCAGGAGCGCCTCGTCGCCAAGATGCGACAGGATGGCAAGATGATCACCGTGGGCGTCTCGGAGGAGGAGATCACCGAGGCGTTCGATCGCGAGCGCCAGCGACTCCCCAAGCGCCCGGCCACCGTCACGTTCCGGCAGATCGTCGTCGCCACGGTGGCGTCGGAGGCGGCCAAGAAGGTCGCGCTGGCGCGCGCCGAATCGGTGTACAAGGACCTGACCACCGGCGGTGACTTCGAGAAGATCGCGCGCCGAGTTTCCGAGGATTCGGGGTCGGCGGTGCAGGGGGGGGACCTGGGATGGAGCCGTCGCGGCCAGATGGTGCCCGCCTTCGACCAGATGATGTTCTACCTCCCGCCGGGGCAGATCTCGCCCATCGTCGAGACGCAGTTCGGCTACCACATCATCCGCGTGGACCGCGTGCAGCCGGCGGAGCGCAAGGCGCGGCACATCCTCATCAAGCCCAAGTACGATTCCGCCGACGTGGCCCGCGCCAGGCTTCGCGCCGACTCCGTGCTCGCGCTCTGGCAGCGCGGCACCCCGTTCGACACGCTCGTCGCCCGCTTTCACGATCTGGAGTCGGACGAGGCGCGCGGCGTGCTGGAGCCCTTCGAGCGAACCCGCCTTCCCGAGTCGTATCAGGCGGCCTTTGCCGACAAGAAGAACGGGGACTTCATCCCGCCGTTCTCGGTGGACGATCGCCAGCGGGGCGTCCCCAAGTTCGTCATCGCCCAGATGGTGAACGTCGTGGAAGAAGGCGACTACACCATGCAGGACCTGCGCAACCAGATTCGCGACCAGCTCTCGCAGGAGAAGTCGTATCGGCGCTTGCTGGATGGGCTGCGCCGCGAGACGTACGTCTCCATCCTCCTCGACGGTGCGCCGCGCGCCACGGCCAGCCAGGATCACTGATCGCGCGGCTCCGCGGCCGCCCGCTCGCCACGCTCTCTAGCCCCGCCCGGTGCCCAACACCCCGCCGCGACCGATCGCCATCACGCTGGGCGATCCCCGGGGAATAGGCCCGGAGATCACCGCCAAGGCGTTGCGCGATCCCCAGGTGGGAGCGTGCGCGCCCTTCGTGCTGGTGGGGCCACACGGGGCCGGGCTCGAGGTGCAACACGTGGTTGGGGAGTGGCGCGACGGCGCGGGGGCGGCGCACGCCGGCCGGCTGGCGGGCCTCGCGATCGAGCGTGCCGTGCAGCTCGCGATGGCCGGCGAAGTGCGCGGAATCGTCACGGCGCCAATCGACAAGGCGGCGCTGCTCGCCGGCGGGTTCGACGCGCCGGGACACACCGAGATGCTGGCCCACCTCACGGGGCGCGACGTCGCGATGATGCTCGCGTCCGACCGTTTGCGCGTGGTGCTGGCGACCACGCACCTCGCCCTGCGCGACGTTCCGCAGGCGGTCACGCGACAGGCCATCGTGCGCGCCGCGCGCGTCACCCGCCAGGGACTGATCGAGTGGTTCGGGATCGCCGACCCCCGCATCGCGCTGTGCGCGCTCAACCCGCACGCGGGAGATGGTGGTCGATTTGGCCGCGAGGATGACGAGGTCCTGGCTCCCGCTGCCGCCGAAGCCGGCATCCTTGGCCCATTTCCCGCAGACACCGTCTTCGTGCGCGCGATGCGCGGCGCCTTCGACGCCGTCATCGCCCCGTATCACGATGTGGGGATGACGGCAATCAAGGTCGCCTCGTTCGGCCACGCCGTGAACGTCACGCTCGGACTTCCCTTCCCGCGCACCTCGCCGGATCACGGCACCGCGCTCGACATCGCCGGACAGGGAATCGCCGACGCTGGAAGCATGATCGCCACGATCCGCCTGTGTGCCGAGATCGCCGGGCGCCGCTCGCCGGCCGCTCCCGCGGAGCCTCACCCCGTCTCGCCGTGAGCCGCGTGCCGCCAGCGCGGGCGCAC
>CAZVDJ010000183.1:0-7509 GCA_964626245.1 uncultured Gemmatimonadaceae bacterium | reverse complement strand
GATACTTCGACTTCTGCGTGTCCAGCACCTCGATGGCGAGGCGCAGCTCGTCGGTGCCGCCGATGCGATAGAGGGCAAAGGCCCACCAATAGTGCGCGTCGGCGGCGTAGCCGGACGTGGGCATGCGCGTGGCGAGTTCGCGGAACGACGCGACGGCGCGGCGATACTCGCCGCCGTTCAGCAACTCGCGCGCCTGCCGATAGAGCGAGTCCCCCGGATCCTGCGACAGCCACGGCGCACGCGGCCGCATCCGCTCGCCCTCCCAGCCATCCGCCGAGAAGCCGTCGGCGATGAAGGGGCGCGGGGCCGGCGTCACGAGCGATCGATCGATGAACGGCTGGACCGGTGGCTGCACGAACGGCTGCACCAGTGGCTGCACCAGTGGCTGCACGAACGGCTGGACGAATGGCTCGACGTGCACGTCAGGCGCAGGCATCGCGAAGGGGAGTGCCAGAGGCGTCGCGGCGCGCAGCGCCTCGCGCATGCTCTCGCGCCAGGCGCCGCGCATCTCCTCCCGATCCCACGCCTTGGCGAACGCCTCGTCCATCTCCGCCCGTAGCCGAGCCTCGTCCGGCCTGAAGCGGTCGAAGTCGAGCGAGAGGTCGAGCGACCAGTCGAGCAGGTGCTCGTGCACCCGCTCCTCCGCACGCGGAGGCGGCGTCGGCGCCACCCGGGGGGCGAGCACGGGGGCACGAGGCGCTCGAGGGGCACGGGGGGGTGGTGTCGTGGTCACCTGCGCGACGCCCGCAACCGGAAGGGCGAGCGCGGTGATCGAAAGCGCCAGGAGGAGAGTGGGATACGTCGGCACGACGGTCTCCGGGATTCGTGGGTCGGTGTGCGGTAAGCAGGAGCGCATGCGTTCAGCGCGCTCCAGCGGTTCGGACGGGCAGTTGAGCAGGCGGTTGAGCGGCAGTGCTGGCCTGCGGCGGTACGAGCGTGCGATGGTCCCAGTGATCGCCGATGCGGCGCCGAGCCGGCGTCTAGTCGGCGCCGAGTCCGGCCGCGACGGTTCGGATGCGGGGCACGAGATCCTGCTGTTCCATGGCCTCGGTGATCAGTTCGCGTTCGGTGCGCGTCTCACCGGCGCGCAGACGCGCCACCTGCGCCAGCACGAGCTCCAGGTCCTGGAGCAGGGCTCGCAGCGTGGCGTCACGTTCGGCGGCGCGCGAATCCAGGAGCAGCCGGGTCGTCATGAGCAGTTCATCCGCCTGCTGCGCGAAGCGCCCGGCGGAGGAGGGGTCGTTGGCCTCGCGCGGCAGCGCCGACAGGAGAACGACGGTGCGGCCGAGCAGCTCGGTGGTTGCCGAGGTCTCCGGCGTACGCTCGGACGCGGGGGTGCGGGCTGTGGTGGTGGCCTGGCCCGAGGCGAGCGTCCCCGTCGCCGACGTGGGCGCCGTGACACGTCCGAGCGTGAAGCTCAGGACGAGCGCGGCGGCCAGCGCCGAGGCGCTGGCCACTGGAAACCAGGGGGTGGCGCGCAGGTGGCGCACCGACCAGCGCCGCGGGGAGTGCGGCGCACCGGCGCGTTCCGCGCGGCGCTGGGCAATCCCCGACCAGAGCGCGTCGAGCGGCGGCTCCGGCGGTGCGTGATAGGTGGCGCGTGCCTGGTCGATCAGGCGGTCGAGCTGGTCGTCGGTCATGTCAGAGGCTCCGGCGCGAAGCGCGCGAGCAGTTGTCGCAGGCGCGCCCTGGCGTGGAACAGGCGGCCCTTGCTGGTCCCTTCGGAGATGCCGAGGATCTCGGCGATCTCCACGTGCGTGTAGCCCTCGAGCGAGTGCATCACGAATACCTCGCGCTGTCCCGCGGTGAGGGTGTCGATGGCGGCGTCGAGCGACTGCAGAAAGTCGGGATCCGGTCCGTCTACCACAGGGGCGACAGCAGGCGCTGCGTCGTCCATGGGGGCGTGCCAGCGCGCGCGGCGCGCGGCACTCCGTTTGGCGTTGAGCGTGAGGTTCACGGCGATGCGGTGCAGCCAGGTGCCGAAGGCGGCATCGCCGCGAAAGTCGTCGAGTCGTTCGAAGGCGCGCACGAAGGCGTCCTGGACGAGTTCGTTGGTCAGTTCGGGATCGCCGCAGAGCCGGTGCACGAGGCGGTGGATCCGCGGCGCATGCGATCGATACAGGGCGTACTCGGCATCCCGGTCGCCGCGTCGGGCGCGGTCGACCAGCAGCCGTTCATTCGGCTCGGGTTCGGTGGAGCGGGCGAGGGCGGGGTGACTCATCGTGTCGCCGGGTTGGACACCAATGGCAACGAAGGCGTTGGGGGCGTCGGCGAAACACCTGCCCGGGCGCCCGAACGAAGCCGCCGGCGCGCACGGGTCGAGGGGTGACCGGGGGTGCGGCGCCGACCGAACGGGCGGGCCGCCCAGTCTTCCACTCCGCGCCTAGGTTCGAGCGACGGATGATCAGGCGTCCCCCGATGTCGCGGCACGTTCTGGCAGAAGAGGATTAGGGCACATTCGACCGCCCGGGCGACAGCCGGCTGTCGCGTCTGGCGGTGCGGTGGGGTTGGGCGGGAAGAGGCCGGGATGCGCCGTCGCGATGCGTTCCGGGGCATGGGTCGTGCCCGTCGCCGCGCACAGTTCCCGCTCGTCCTGCCGCCGTTGGCGGTGGCGAGCGTCCGTCTCCTGACCGGCGCGCTACCCCAATTGCGCAATGCTGGTAGCCGCCGCACGTCCGTTTGTGCGGCGAGGGTCGTCCTTTTTCGACAGGAGGCACACATGCGGTGGGCAACACGGCTGGTCCTGGGTGGTGGCGCATGTCTCTTTGCGGCCGCTTGCGCTGACAGCTCGACGCGCGGGGTGCTGAACCCCGGCGCTCCCAACATGGCGGCAACCGCGGCGGGCGAACTTCCCGCCAACCCGGCGCCCGGCGGGCCCATTCCGGCCGGGACCGTTCCGCTGCGCACCTTTACCCGGAACTTCGGCGCCTATTCCACGCCGACGCTCCTGCCGGAGTCGCTGACGGTGACGCTCGCCCCGGGCGCCTCGCACACGGAATCCAAGACCGCCTTCGTCCCCTCCAGCCCGCCGCTGGGCGACGTGATGTTCTCGCTCGACCTCACGGGGAGCATGGGCGGTGAGCTGAACAACATGAAGGTGAATGCGATCAACATCATGAACGCGGTCGCCGCCGTCATCCCCGACGTGCACTTCGGCGTCATCTCGTACGAGGACTACAACGGCTTCTTCACCACCTCCAGCGCGGCAGGGCACGGCTGCGACTACGCCAGCACGTACGGCGGCGGCGGTGATTCGCCGTACCGGCTGTCCAATGCGCTCACGTCCGACCGGCCCACCGTGTCGAACGCCATCAACGGGCTCGTGCTCGGCTCCGGCTTCGACGGTCCCGAATCGTACACGCGCATCTTCTACGAGTCGTACGCCGAGCTGGTCGGCAACCCGAACCCGACGTTCGGCCCCATTGGCTGGCGCCCCGGTTCCAAGAAGATCGTCGTGAACTTCGGCGACGCGGTGCCGCACGATTGCGACTACGACGCGATTGTCGGCGGCAGCAGCGACACCGGGCGCGACCCCGGGCGTGACAATGTCATCGGCACCGCCGACGACCTCCCCGTCCTCACCACGCTGCAGGGGATGCGCGCCAACAACGTCACGCTGATCAACCTCAACAGCGGCGGCAGCTTCCTGAACCCGCTGTGGGATGCGTACGCGGCCGTGACAGGTGGCACCAACTTCCTCATCAACTCCGATGGTTCGTTCCCGGGTGGCGTGGATCCGGCCACCGCGATCGCCGCGCTGATCCAGGCCGAAGTGGGAACCATCGATTCCCTGACCCTGGCGCCGTGCTCGGGCTTTGGCTCGTACAAGTCGTGGATCACCGGGCTGGCCCCGGCCGCGTACACCAACGTCACGCTGCCGGCAACCAAGACGTTCGACATCACCTACACCGTGCCCACGGGGACCCCGTCCGGTACGTATGTCTTCAGCGTCTGCGCCACGGGCGACGGCGTGGAGTACGGCAAGCAGTGGGTGACGATCACCGTCCCGTCCGCGGGCGGCTATGCCATCGACATCGAACCGGAGGACCCGGACAACAACGTGTCGCTGAGCGGACTGCGCCTGCCGATCGCGCTCCTCTCCACCCCGGGCTTCGACGCCTCCACCCAGGATCCGAGCCAGTGCCATGTCATCGGCAACGCTCGAGACACCCGCAACTTCCACAAGGCCGTGCTGCGCGACGTGGACCACGACGGCGACATGGACCTCGTGATCTTCTACAACATCGTGCACCTGGTGAACGCGGGCATCCTGACCCCGTCCACCACAAGCCTCACCGTGCGATGCCGCGGCGGCTTCAACGCAAGTGACGTCGTCGTGATCCTCTAGTCGCTCGGCGCGCCACGCGTGCGCTAGCGCCAGGTGAAGGTCGCCACGGCCCCGGCGGGGAGTACGGCTCCAAAGCCGCGCTCCCCGCTGTGCACGTGCAGGCGGCGCGGCGCGCGGGCCAGGTTCACCGTCACCAGCGCCACGGCGCCGTCGTCGTGGCGAAAGGCAACCGTCTGCACGCTGTCCACCCCCGACGTTGACGCCACGCGCACCGCTCCCGGTCGCACGAAGCGGGAGGCGTGTGCCAGCGCGTAGTACTCCTCATTGCGCCTCACGGTACCGCTGGCCGAGTCGATGGTGACCACCCCGCGGCAGTCGTTGCACCCGCCGAGGTGCGGTCCGTGCCGCTCGTCGAGCGCCAGGTTCCAGAGCAGCACGCCTCGCGCCCAGTGCCGCGTGGCCCCGATCACCAGCGTGGCAACGTTCCAGCGCAGGTTGTCGCCGAAGTCCGGCGCCCACTGGCCCCCTGCGCATTCGGTGAACCAGGTCTCCAGCCCCGGGTGCGCCTGGTGCACCCGACTCTGCGCCGAGACGTCGCCGGCGTAACAGTGCCAGGCAACGCCGTGCACGAACGGGCGGGCCACCGAGTCGGCCAGCACCGCCAGCGGCGACTCCGGAGCATCCCAGTTGTGGTCCCACTCCAGGAGGCGCGTGGCCATGTTGCGGCTGGCGAGTCGCGGCCCCAGGTGCCGTCCGATCAGCGCGGCGCGCTGCCGCGGATCCAGCCGCATCCCCGGATAGTCGGCCGGCTCGTGGTGCGGCTCGTTCTGCACGGTGAGGTAGTCGATCGTGATCCCCTGGGCCGCGAACTGCTCCAGCGTACGCACGAGGTAGCGGGCGTACGCGTCGAATGCGTCGGGTCGAAGCGTCCCCCCGGCCAGGGCGCCGCCGGTCTTCATCCACGCCGGCGCACTCCACGGCGTCGCGATGAGCGCGAGCGATGGATTGATCGCGCGTGCCTGCTGCAGGAGCGGCATCACCGCGTCGCGCGCCGGCGCAAGGGAATGGTGTGCGAGTGCGTCGTCGCGCTGGCCGGGTGCAACGTCGTCGTACGTGTAGTGCGTGCGCGAGAAGTCCGACGCCCCCAGCGTGATGCGCAGCGCCGACAGCCCGATGCCGCCGCTGTCGCGGCCGAACAGCTCCCGCAACAGCGCCAGACGACGGTCGGGGGAGAGTCGATGCTGCAGCAGCCAGGCCGACGCATCGGTGAGCGCGGCGCCGAAGCCGTGCATCGCCTGGAAGCGCTGCGAGGTGTCGACCGTGACGGTGACCTGTCGCTCCGACCGAGCGGCGCCGCCCTCGGCGGAGGCAGCGGCCCCAAAGGCGAGCGGCGGTTGCGGCGCCAGCAGGAGTGTGCGGTCACCAGTCGTCACCCACCACTGCACCTCACTCCCCGACGCATCGACCGTGCGGCCGCCACACGCCGACAGCAGCACCGATGCGATGACCGACAGGCGCAATCCGCGACGCCGGCGCGGCGGCACTACGCCTCCTCGCGAATGCGCACCGCGAGGTCCAGCGCCTCCGCCAGCCCGCCCGCATCCACGTGGCCCACAGTGTGTCGCGCCACGGCCAGCGCCTCGGGTTCGGCGTTGGCCATGGCCACGGGGTGCCCGACCACCTCCAGCGCCGGCGTGTCGTTCCAGCCGTCGCCCACGAACATCACTTCGGAGAGGGCGATCCCGTACTCCTCGGCCAGCGCCCGAACCCCCGTCCCCTTGTTCACGCCAGCCGGGAGGAGGGAGATGAAGCGCTCGTCAGGCATCATCGGCGACGTCGACGGCCATCGGTCCACCCCCGGATCTTCCTCGCGCATCACGGCGTCCAGCAGTGCGGCGTTCCCCATCCACTGCGCCCGCACCACCGGCGAAGCGAACGCATCCAGCGGTCGGGCCACGAACGGAACGCCGAGGGTGGCCGCGTGCGTGCGCGTCACGGGCGAGTCCACTTCCACCGCATACTCCAGGTCGGAATAGAGCTCCAGGATGCGGCCGGTCTCGCGCGCTCGTGCGATCAGGGCGGTAACGGTAGCGCCGGGGAGGCGCGCCGAGTGGGTGCGGCCGCTGGGGAAATGCACCACCGACGCCCCGTTCTGGAAGATGTGCCAGCCCCCCTCCGGCGCGATATGTGTGGCGTACTCGTGCGCCAGCCCAAAGGCGGGACGCCCCGAGCAGATGGCCAGGCGGATCCCGGCGGCGCGCGCGCGGGCGGCCGCCGGCCACACCTCGGGATGCACCACGCCGTTCGCCCCCACCAGCGTCCCGTCCACGTCGGCACAGAGGAGTCGGATCATGCAGAAGACGAGAAGACGAGAAGACGAGAAGACGAGAGTTCCCTCGACGCCGACGGCGAATGGTCGAACGTAGTCGCCAAACTAATCCGGCCGCCGCCCTGTCGGGTGTGTCTCGCAAACGGCGCATTCGTTTGGCGGGGCGGCAGGTTCCATAGGTCATCATCCCCATTCGCCGCTGACACACCGCTGGTAACCTCACCGCATCCTTCAGCGCTCCCCACCGCCATCCGACTTCACCGAGCACACCCATGACGTCCACCGCCCTTGCTGCTGACACGGTCCTGCCCGGCACCGCCAGTGCCAGCGGCATCGCCAGCCACCTGGCCGCCGACGTGACCTACGAGCGCATTGCCGGCGCCATCGCCGCGGTGACCGTGCACGGGGCGCAGGTGCACGTCCACTGGAAGAACCCGCACACTGGCGCTCCCATGGGCGAGTCGACGGCCCTCATGGCGGCCGACACCTCCCTGGGTGCACGCCTGCAGGTGCAGGTCCGGCGGTCGATGGTGCAGGAAGTGCTGGGGGCCATCCTGCGCACGCTGCTCGCCGCGGTGGGCGGGGTGGTGGGAGGCGGCGCCGCACGCGTGGTGCGCGACGTGGCGTACACCGCGTCGCACGACCTGCAGACGCGCGCGCTGGCCGGCGCGGCCTACACGGACGCCAGCCGCCGCGAGGCCGTGGTGCGCGCCTTCGCCGCCGTGCGCCCCTCCTTCACCTGGGACGAGCGTTCGGCGCGGTTCATCGCCCGTTCGGCGAGCGGACCAACAAGCGCTCGCGCGAGCGCGACCGGCGCCGGGCGCGCTCTGCCTGGCGACGGCGCCCCGCGACGCGCGCTACCGCAGTGCGTAGACGTGGCCGTCGGTGCTGC